>CAIUXU010000196.1 GCA_903903205.1 uncultured Syntrophobacterales bacterium | reverse complement strand
CTGGTGTGCGCCAGGGGCGAGATAGACACGATCAAAATCCTGGTCGATCTTCGCGAAGGGAATCTCTCTGCCGATGCGGGTATTGCACCGGATCTCAACACCGAGCGCCCTGATGTCGTTAATCTCCCTTTCGATGATTGCGCGCGGCAGACGGTAGGCGGGAATCGCCCAGCGGAGCATTCCTCCCGCCTCGGGGAGTTCCTCGAATACCGTAACCCTGTAGCCGCGAATCGCCAGCTCACGGGCGGCTGTCAAGCCTGCCGGACCGGCGCCGACGACGGCAATCTTCTCTTTCCGGGTAACTGGCGCCGGGGCAATTGTCTGCCGCGGCGCGTTGTCGGTGATGAATCGCTTGAGGAACTTGATCGCAATCGGTTGGTCCATAGCCCCCCGACGACACTTGGACTGGCAATTGTGGTCGCAGACACGTCCGCAGATGGAGGGGAAGGGGTTCGTCCGCAGAAGAACTTTGTAGGCATCCTCCAGACGTCCTGCCCGAATCAGGGCGATGTAGGATGGGATATCCATTTCGATGGGGCAGGTGTGCTGGCAGGGCGACTTGAACAGGGCCGAGCAGACGGCCGCCTCGCAGTGGTGGTTCAGGATGTGGTCTTCGTACTCCTTGCGGAAGTAGCGGATGGTGCTCAGGACGGGATTCGGCGCCGTCTGGCCGAGGCCGCAGAGGGAGGCGTCCTTGATGACGGTTGCCATCTCTTCGAGAAGCTCGATGTCGCCCGGTTTTCCTTTGCCCCGGGTGATGTTTGTCAGGATCTCAAGCATCCGTTTCGTCCCTTCGCGGCAAGGGGTGCACTTCCCGCAGGACTCGTCCTGGCAGAAATCCATGAAGAAGCGGGCCATGTCCACGGCGCACTTGTCTTCATTCATAACGATCAAGCCGCCGGAGCCCATGATGGCGCCGAGTTCGACGATGGTCTCGTAGTCAACGGAGGCATTAAGGTGCTGGACCGGAATGCAGCCGCCGGAGGGACCGCCCAGTTGGGCAGCTTTGAATTTTTTCCCGCCTGGAATTCCACCGCCGATGTCATAGACGATCGTCCCCAGTGTCGTCCCCATCGGAACCTCGACGAGGCCGACGTTGTTCACATCACCGGTCAGCGCGAAGACCTTCGTCCCCTTGCTCTTGTCGGTGCCGACGCTGGCATACCACGCGCCGCCGCGACGTATGATCTGGCCAATGTTGGCGAGGGTTTCCACGTTGTTCAGGATGCTTGGTTTCTGCCAAAGACCGGCCACGGCGGGGAAAGGGGGCCTTGGTCTCGGCATGCCGCGCTTGCCCTCGATGGAGGTCATCAGCGCCGTTTCTTCGCCGCAGACGAACGCGCCGGCGCCCTGGTAGATCTCCAGATTGAAGTCGAAGCCGGTCCCCAAGATGTCTTTTCCCAGCAGGCCGCACTCCCGGGCCTGATCGATTGCGATGTTCAGCCGGTGGATGGCCAGCGGATACTCGGCGCGGCAGTAGATGTAACCATGCTGGGAGCCGATCGCCTTGGCGGCGATGATCATCCCTTCCAGAACGGCGTGCGGATCGGCCTCGAGAACGCTGCGATCCATGAAGGCCCCGGGATCGCCCTCGTCGGCGTTACACAACACATATTTCACATCTCCATGGGAG
>CAIUXU010000195.1 GCA_903903205.1 uncultured Syntrophobacterales bacterium | reverse complement strand
GGGGATGGCGATTTCCACCATTTCCGGACTGATCCCCGGCGGCAGTTCGATTTCGATGGTGGCTTCTTCTCCTTCGATATGGGGCGACCAGTAGGTCAGGGCGGCATCACTGCCATCACCCGCATCAAGATTACGCTTGATAGACTCCAGAACCTCGCTGGCGGAGATTTCGTAGGCTGCCTCCGCCACCTGGGCGTAGAAACGCAGTGTGGCTTCCGCGGGCAAGCGACGCACCAGAATACCCAGCCGGATTCCGACAGCGGGTGGAGATGTAATGCTGATTGCCGTGATCAGGCCGGCTTGCGGGGTTTTCTGCCACTGCAGGTGGGCTGCCGTGTCCGTGGCGCTGCCCAGTTGGGGGACATCGCGGCCTGATCCGATTTTATGGGGAGTGCCCGGCGAGGGGACAGTCGAAGTTCCGGCGGCTCTTTTCTCCTGCACGTGAAAGGGAATCGATACTGCGGAAGGCGCCGGGGATTCACCGGCCCGACGCTGTTTCAGAGGTGACAAATCGACCCCCCTGCGCACAGGCTGGGTGAAAGATTCCGCACGGCCGGAAATTCGCGGTAGAGGTTGCGCGTGAAGGGGCATGACGATCAACGTCAGCAGCGCTATCATCACGCAAGCAACCGACCAGCGGATATGCAGCCGGGATGAGATATTTTTTAAGGGCTGTACCATAAAGCAATTAAGATATAGATTTCATTGCATTATTTAGCACAGATTCCATCTCGCTCCGAATGGTTTTTAATCGTTCCTCTGTGGAGGCTTCAAAGCGCAGCACAAGAACGGGCTGGGTGTTGGAGGCTCGCAGAAGTCCCCATCCGTCGCCAAAAGGGACCCGCACGCCGTCTATCGCAATGATATCATGCGTTTTTCGATAGTGTTCACGGACAGCATCCACGACGCCGAACTTGAGCCGGTCGGGGCAGTCAACGCGGATCTCCGGGGTTGAAAATGTCTTGGGAACGTCGGCGAGAAGATCACTCAAGTGCTTTCCAGAGTCCGAGAGAATTTCCAGAAGACGGATCGATGCGTAAATCGCATCGTCAAAGCCGAAATAGCGGTCTGCGAAGAAGATATGGCCGCTCATTTCGCCGGCCATGAGAGCTTTCTCCTCCTTCATTTTTCCCTTGATCAGGGAGTGCCCCGCTTTCCACATGATGGCCCGCCCGCCGTTTTTGGTGATATCATCGTAGAGTTTCTGCGAACATTTTACCTCCCCGATGATGGCGGCGCCGGGATTCCGTTGCAGGATAAAGCGGGAGAAGAGGAGGAGCAGCTCATCGCCCCAAAGAACCTCTCCGCGGTCTGTGATGACACCGATGCGGTCCGCGTCTCCATCATAAGCGATGCCGGCTTCCGCCTTGTTTTCCAGAACCAGACGGATGAGCTCGCGCAGATTTTCAGGGATGGTGGGATCGGGAAAGTGGTTGGGGAAACGGCCATCCGGATCGCAATAGATATCGGTAATCTCGCAGCCGTAACGCTTCAGCAGCGGGAGGGCAAACAATCCGCCCACACCGTTGCCGCCGTCAACCACGATTCGATGACCGGGCCGCAATTTCAGATGG
>CAIUXU010000194.1 GCA_903903205.1 uncultured Syntrophobacterales bacterium | reverse complement strand
TCCCATTTCGGCGGCGTTTTTTATCTTTTTCTCCGAGGGATGAATCCCGCCTGGGGCGCCGATTACGGGGTCTATTATGACCTTCCCGATCCGGAACGGGTTATGTTCCTCAGCGATGAGATGATCGAAACGGGGGATACGACATGACGATGGCCGACGGCAAAGCGAAAACCAGCACCTCTTTCGCCTCAAGCTTCACGTTTCACTCCGGTGAATCTCTGGAGCCGATCGATCTTCATTTTGGTCGCTTCATCGAGAGGCTGGGCGGGAAGGCGGCTCCATCGCTTTTTCTTGCCGCAACCTTGGTCAGCCGAAGCGCCCGGGAGGGAAGCATCTGCCTTGATCTCAACACTGTCGCGGGCAGGATCGCGCCGCTCGAAATGGGAACTTCTCCGCAACAATATCCGGATCTGATCGCGTGGCGGATGGATCTACTCAAATCCTCGGTCGTCGGAAAACCCGGTGATGAGAGACCGCTGATTCTCGACGACGCTTCCCGCCTCTACCTCCACCGCTATTGGGAATATGAGGCGGAGCTGGTTCGTTTTCTGATTCAGAAAGGCCAATCGTCCACGAAATCCTTCATGCCAAATGGAATCGACAGGGAGCGCCTGCGGGACGTTCTGAAGCGCCTCTTTCCTCCCTCCGACGGTGCAACCGGTGGGGAGGGGAAGGGACGGATGGATTGGCAGAAGGTGGCGGCTTTGGCGACTGTACTGCAGAACCTCACGGTGATCTGCGGCGGTCCGGGAACGGGCAAGACGGTCACCGCGGCCAAGGCGATCATCCTCCTTCTCGAACAGTCGCCGGGGCAGAGGCTGCGGATCGCCTTGACCGCTCCGACCGGAAAGGCTGCTGCAAGGCTTCAGGAGGTGATGATGGGGACACTTTGCCGCAAGGTGTCGCCATCTGGAGACGAGTGGGGCAATGATCCACTGTTCCGCGAGGCGATTCCGGTCCGCGCGATGACCATCCACCGGCTGCTGGGCAGCCTTCCCCGTTCATCCCGGTTTCGTCACCACCGTGGGAATCTGCTTCAGGTCGATATCGTGGTGGTCGATGAGGCCTCGATGGTCGATCTGCCGCTCCTGGCAAAACTGATACGCGCCCTCCCGGAACACGCACGGCTGATCCTCCTCGGGGACCGGAATCAGCTTGCCTCGGTGGAAGCAGGGGCGGTGCTAAGCGACATCTGTGGTGATCACCCCCTGAACCATTTTACGCCGGATTTTGCCGGTCTCGTCAACTCTCTGACGGACAGTGATGCTGCGATGCCTTCTTTATCCCGGTTAACGACAAGCCCATCGCTCATCCAGGACTGCCTGATCGAACTGCAAACGAATTACCGCTTCCCTGAAGAGAGCGGAATTCACCGGCTGAGCCTTGCGATAAATCAGGGGGCAGGGGAATCGGCCCTCACCATCCTGAAGGAGAAGAGGGACGACTGCCGTTGGATGCGGATTCCTCCGGCCGGTGACCTGCCGCACGGCCTGAAAGAGACCATTATCAAATGCTTTACCGAATACATGGATCGTGTTTATCATGCCGATCATACGGGAGAATATGAGGTGCTGTTTGATCTGTTTGACCGTTACCGGATCCTCTGCGCCCTCCGCAGGGGGCCCTACGGTGTGGTCGAGATCAACCACCTCTGCGAGCGTATTCTTTTCGAGTCAGGGCTTATCCGGACCGTCGGCCCCTGGTATGTGGGGCGTCCGGTGATGATCACGAAAAATGACTACGGAATGGATCTTTTTAACGGCGATGTCGGACTTATTTTGCCTGATCCGGAACGTAACGGAGAGCCGGGCGCCTTCTTCCGGGATGCTGGCGGCGGGTTGCGCCGTTTTTCCCCGGTCCGCCTTCCCGCCCATGAAACCGTCTATGCACTGACAGTCCACAAGAGCCAGGGCTCTGAATTTGATAACATTCTGCTGATCATTCCCGACCGCGACGCCCCTGTTTTGACGCGCGAACTCGTCTATACGGCGGTCACCCGCGCCAGAAAATCCGTTACCATCTGGGGCGAGGAGGCGTTGTTCATCCGCGCCGTTTCCCGTCGCTCAACACGTTCATCCGGCTTGCGCGACGCCCTTCAAAGTGATGACCAGCCTGCATCGACCATGGTGGAAACAGATTTGAAATCTGTCTCCACCAATTCCCCGCTGCGGTCCCCGATTCACCTTGACAATTGAGATTGAATCCATTAGCCTTCGCCCAATATTGAAACATGGGGGATAAATAATCATGATTGGCGTACTGATCACTACCCACGGCAATCTGGGGAACGAATTGATTAAGGCGGCGGAACAGATCCGGGGCAGCATGAAGGGGATCGTTCACATCGCCGTTGACCAGAGCAAAGGGGTGGAAGATATCAAGAAAGAGATGAGTGCAGCGCTCAAAAAGCTGGAGCAGGGTCAAGGGGTGCTGATTTTGACCGATCTTTTCGGCGGTACGCCCTCCAACCTGGCCCTCTCGTTTCTAAAGACGGGCAAGGTAGAGGTGATTACTGGCGTTAATCTTCCGATGCTGCTGAAGCTTCCCGATCTCCGGGAAGGGATGTCTCTGCAGGATTTCGCCCATTTCATCAAGGATTACGGAATCAAGAACATCTCCCTTGCAAGCGAGATTCTGAACAAAAAAATCGGATAATCCATTGCGAGATTCACTTGATATAGCCCTTGTGCGGGTCGACAACCGTCTGGTCCATGGCCAGATTCTGGAGGCCTGGGTCCCTTTTCTGAACGCTTCCTGCATTGTTGTCGCGGATGATCAGGTGGCCTCCGATTTCTTCCGTGAGACGGTAATCCGGATGGCGGTTCCAAGCGATGTTCGGGTAGTGATTAACAGCGTGGCGGAATTGGCCGAAAACACCGTTTTTCAGCGGGGCTGCGGCCCCACGACGATTGTTCTCTTCAGCACCGTTTCAGCCGCATGGACGGCCTACACGCTCGGATTCCGGTTTGATAAACTGAATATCGGCAATATTTATAACGATGAATGCAGGCTTTGCTGCACCCAATCCGTCCAACTCAACGATGAAGACATCCGGGATATCACTGGCCTGCGGAATGTGGGGGTGCAGATCGAATTGCGGCGCGTCCCTCGTGAAAAGCCGGTCGATCTTTTCGAAATCGTCCGGAGAATGGGGCCTGACGCCCCAACCCCCGTTTGAACCGTTCAGGTGGATTCGATGATCATGAATGTTCTGATCGTATCCATTGTCGGCGGCCTCCTCTGCCTGGATCGCGTCTTCATCCAGACCCTGATCTCGCGACCGATCGTGGCGGCGCCCGTGGTCGGCGCTATCCTCGGCGATCCCTATACCGGCCTCATTGCCGGCGCTTTCATCGAACTGCTCTGGATTGACCGTATTCCAATCGGCGCTTATATACCCCCCAACGACACGGTTGCCGCCATCCTGGTTGCCGCCTGCGCCATCGAGAGCGGCCGGGTTCTGGGCCAACTGCCCCAGGGGCTGATCGCGATGGCCGTCCTCATTTTTGTCCCGTTCGCCTATCTTGGGCAACAGATGGATATCTGGATCATCCGTGGAAACGAAAAATCCGCAAACGATGCCTTGCAGAAGCTGATGGACGGCCTCCCTCCCGGCATTGCGCGCAAACATCTTTTTGCCGCTCTGAAAACCTGGCTTTTGTCGGCCGGCCTGATCCTGATTGCTATCCCAATCGGCATCGGCGTCATGACATGGGGCTATCCCCGTCTCTCGCCCCAGATCATCCATGGGCTGGAACTGGTCTATGGGCTCCTTCCACTGATTGGAACCGCGGTCGCGCTCAACACCATCCATCTGCGCGGCGCGATACCCATTTTCTGCGCGGCATTCCTGTCGGCGACGGTCATTATTCATTACATCCGGAGTTATTAGGATCATGGAAAATGATAACATTCGAATCGGAGCGTGCAAGGAGGGGGATATGCACGAAATCATTGAAAT
>CAIUXU010000193.1 GCA_903903205.1 uncultured Syntrophobacterales bacterium | reverse complement strand
GGAGATACTGGTGTCACCCGGCGCCTATGACTGCTTCAGCGCCAAATTGATCGAGTCCATGGGATTCAAGGCGATGGCGACGACCGGTGCGGGCATATCCGAAAGTTTTCTGGGAGTTCCTGATTTTGGGTTCCTCGGGCTCAGCGAAAATCTGATGATCAGCAGAAATATTGCGCAGTCGGTGAATCTCCCCGTCATGGCCGACGCCGACACCGGTTATGGTAATGCCGTAAACGTTTATCACACCGTAAGAATGTTCGAAGAAGCGGGGATAACCGGAATAAACCTGGAAGATCAGGTGACTCCGAAACGGTGCGGACACATCAAGGGCAAAGAGATCATATCGATGGAAGAGATGGTCAAGAAAATCGAAGCGGCCGTGGCTGCGCGAAAGGACCCCGATTTCATTATTAATGCGCGCACAGATGCGGCGGCCATTGCCGGAATCGATGAGGCGATCCGGCGGGCCAATGCCTACCACAAGGCCGGAGCGGACATGGTCTTTCCGGACGCAGTGCTGAGCGAAGAGGACATCGCGAAATTCGTCGGAAACGTCTCGGCCCCGGTGAGTATCAACATGGGTCTCGCGATCAGGAAGCGTCCGACAACCCCGCTTGTATCCATTAAACGACTGGAAGAGTTGGGCGTCGCCCGGGTGACCTTCCCCCGTATGACCACGGCTGCCGCCCTGTCCGGCATGAAGAAAGCCCTGGAAGTCATTCTGGAATCGATCGCCCAGGGGAGGATTATCGAAAGGCCCGACCTCTGCTTCGGCTTCGAGGAGCTCTCAGCCCTGATGGGGGTCCCGCAAATGAAAGAGCTGGAAGAGCGGTTTCTCACCGAAGAGGCGTTGGCGGGCAAATACGGACGCAGCCGCTAGCGGGGCGAAGGCAATAACAAAGTTTGACCGGTGAAATTGTTTCAGAGAGACCTTTGAATTTTTACCTTTTTTGTCACCCCGGCGAAAGCCGGGGTCCAGAAGGTCCTGAAAAGACTGGATACCGGCTTTCGCCGGTATGACGATTTGCCGTGTTTCAGGAGAAATTTAAAGGTCTCTCAGAGAGAATCATCCGGGGAAGGGGGATAAAAAAAGCCCCGGGGCGTGGTGTTCCCCGGGGCCGGTTTGGAGGTTACGCTTCTTTACAGAATGAAGCGGCCTGAATTAGAAGCTCAGGGCCAGCCTGTTCATCAGCATATAGTCGTTGCCGATTGTGGCGTTTGAGTTGGACCCCTTGAAGGCATCGCCGGTGAAGAGATAGCCGGCGCCGAGCATGTAGGTCAGGTTGTCGTAGAGCTTGTAGGTTGCCGTTACGTCAAGTTCCATACCCATATTCTTGGAGACATACTCGACCCCGGCAGCGGTCTTGGGACTCACAGCGAACTGGCCCGAAGTGAAGCTCATTTCGAGGTTGAGTTTCGGTGTCACGTTGTATCCGCCGAATATGTTGGCGATCATAAATCCGGCGGCGGAGTTCTTGTAGGAGCTGAAGTGGCCGGCGTCATACGCGTTGCCGCCGGGGAAGATATCCGTCAGATAGTCATCACCCAGCAGGATGAGTGCGGGGTTCCAGCCTTTGGCATTAAACACATTCTTCTTCTTGGTGGCATCTGACAGGTCGTCGCCCGAGCTGTAGCCTCCGGCCGCGCCGAAATAGGCCGGTCCAAAGTTTGTTTTCAGCTTGAGGTACCCGCCCCATGCGTTCACATCTTGATTTTTCAACACGGCGGTTTCATTTTCATACTCTCTGGCTTTGCCGAAGGAGTAACCCCATTCCGACTCAAGATAGACGGGACCGAATGTCGCCTTCACGTAAGGCAGAAGAACATGCTGCTTTACTTTGTAGGGGACGGCAGCCAATCTGGGGGCAGCGCCCAGGACGTACTGATAGAGCAGACCCGCTTCCCACCCTTTTCCGTTGTAAATTCCGGCCAGGACGTATTGGTCTGTGTCTGCGTCGACCCTTTGATTCGCAATGGTGCTCTGTGCCCACTGGTCGCCTTCGTAGGATTTGTCCCAAAGGGCAAGCATGGTCATCGGGCCGAACTTGGTCGTGAACATGGCCCTCGGTCCTGTCTGCTCCCAATCTCCCCAACTGGTACCCCATACTTTCTGTCTCTGGTACCCGATCTGGAACTGACCGATCTTGGTATCGAAGGTCACATAGCTGCGTTCGAACTCGATGTTTTCCTGGACTTTTTGACCACTGGCGTTGCCAGCAACGACGGTGGTTTGCCTGCGGGAATTGCTGAAATCGTCAGCAGATCCACCTCTCCACGCCGTATTGCCCCACTGCTTCTCCAGGGCGTCCATCCGGATCGTCATGCTCAGCCCTTCTGCGACCTTGAAGACAGGCTGCAGCCTGAAGCGCTGCCAGACAGCCGCGCGGGAGGTGTCACCCCCGAAGAAGCCGCCGACTCCACCCGACTGAAAGACGTTGCTTTCATACGCGCCTTCCACCTGGTAACTACCGCTGAACGACACGTCCAGTGCCGACGCGGTCGCGCTGACGCCTGCGATCAGACCCAGCGACAGTAAAACGACCAAAAATTTCTTCATCTCTTTCCTCCTGAAAGTTGTTGGTTTCGACCCCCACGGGCATGGGGATCATCTTTTTTAAAACAACCGACGCTTTCGCGCCTCCGCTTGCGGCCCGCTTTCTGCCGCCGAACCATCTGTTCGGGGACACCACCATCCCTTCGCAGACAATTGAGGCGAAAACTAACACCGCCCATGGACGATGTCAAGCCCCAACCTTCCCCCCGGCATGGACCATAACCGGACAGGGAATGTCAACGGTCACTGCAATCACCATACCAACAAAGGGGGCAGCGAATCCGCTCCGAACAACAACCCACGCCGATCAACGGAGCCTGAAGATTAAAACATAAGCAGAAACGATTTGTTAGGTTGTTTCCGTCCCTGAGCCATCCCTCGCCGGCGCCTACGGAGCCAAAGGAGTCGTGTCGGCAGCTCGGGATGGAGAGTGCGGCAAAATTGGCCGGCGACCACACCCTATACTGTGTCAAAAAGAACACACTATGACTGGAGCACCTTCCACACTTGCGATG
>CAIUXU010000192.1 GCA_903903205.1 uncultured Syntrophobacterales bacterium | reverse complement strand
GATGGAGAGTACCCGGATTACCGCCGCGTCATACCTGCGGAAAAGGGAGTTCTCCTGGGTATGGAGAAGGACAAGTTTCTTCATGCTCTCCGACGGATGAGCGTTATATCATCCGAAAAGTACAATGGCGTGATCATGACTCTTTCTCCTGAAAAACTGATTCTGAATTCCAATAATCCCGATATTGGAGAGGCCAATGATGAGATCGATGTTGTCTATTCAGGAGAAGGGAAAAGTGTAGGTTATAATGTGACCTATCTGACCGACGCCCTTGATGTGATTGATGAGGGGCAGGTTGAATTCGAGATCGGAGAGGGAATGAAACCCGGTATTGTGCGGGCCGTCGGCAATCAGAATTACTTCTGTATTGTTATGCCTTTGAAATTATAGAATAAAGAACAGGAAGAGGTTGAATGGAAGAGCTCATACAAGAAAAAGCAGCAGAGGTTCAGGGAGATTACGGCGCTGACAGCATTCGGGTGTTGGAAGGGCTTGAAGCAGTACGTAAGCGCCCTGCGATGTACATCGGCAGCACCGGAAAGGATGGCCTCCACCATCTTGTTTATGAGGTTGTGGACAACAGCATTGATGAAGCGTCTGCAGGGTTCTGCGATACCATCCATGTGAAGATCCGAATGGACAATAGCGTCGTCGTGGATGACAACGGTCGTGGAATTCCGGTGGACATCCATCGGACGGAAGGGGTCTCAGCCGCAGAGGTGGCATTGACAAGGCTCCATGCCGGCGCAAAATTTTCCAACGACAGTTACAAGATATCCGGAGGTCTTCATGGTGTTGGTGTCTCTGTTGTCAATGCCCTCTCCATCTATCTTGATCTGGAGGTGAGAAGAGACGGCGGCGTCTATAGCCAGTCCTACGTCCGGGGCGTACCGAACGCCCCGCTGGAACAGGTAGGAAAAACAAAAAGCAGGGGAACATCTGTTACTTTTAAACCCGATGATACGATCTTTGAGGAGACGGAGTTCAGTTATGATATCCTCTCCAACAGATTAAGAGAACTGGCTTTTCTTAATTCCGGTGTGAAGATCACATTGATCGATGAGCGGGAAGACCGCCAAAGTGAATTTTTCTACGAGGGCGGTATTGTTTCCTTTGTGGAATACATTAACCGCAACAAGAAGGCCCTTCACAAAAGCCCGATCTTCATCACCGGTTCCAAAGAAGACTGTCTGGTCGAGGTGGCGCTTCAATACAATGATACCTATACAGAAAATATATTTTCATTTGCAAACAGCATCAACACGACGGAGGGGGGAACGCACCTGATCGGTTTCCGTTCAGCCTTGACACGCGCGTTCAACAACTACGCCACCAGCAGCAACCTCTTGAAAAACGGCAAGGAATCCCTGAAAGGTGAGGATTTACGTGAAGGTCTGGCCTGCGTGATCAGCGTCAAGATCCGTAATCCGCAGTTTGAAGGTCAAACGAAGACGAAACTCGGGAACAGTGAAGTCAAGGGGCTTGTCGAGGGGGTCGTATATGACAAGATCAGCAGCTATATGGAAGAAAACCCCTCTGTCGCCAAGCAGTTGTTGGGCAAGTGCCTGGATGCGGCCCGAGCGCGCGAAGCGGCCCGGCACGCCCGGGAGTTGACGCGGCGTAAAACCGCCCTCGAAGTCGGCGCACTTCCCGGAAAACTGGCAGATTGTCAGGAGCGTGATCCGGGCCGGAGCGAGATCTATCTGGTCGAGGGGGACTCGGCCGGCGGTTCTGCCAAACAGGGAAGGGACCGTCGGAACCAGGCGATCCTGCCGCTCAGAGGCAAGGTGCTCAACGTCGAAAAGGCTCGCTTCGATAAGATGCTTCAGAACGAAGAACTCAGAGTGATCATTACCGCCCTCGGCATCGGGATCGGTCAGGAGGACCAGGATATCAGTCGGCTACGCTACCACAAGGTAATCATCATGACCGATGCGGATGTGGATGGACTCCATATCCGGACGCTTCTGCTCACATTCTTTTTCCGCCAAATGAAACAGATCATCGAACGGGGCTACCTCTATATCGCCCAGCCGCCTCTCTTCAAGGTAAGCGATCGCAAACAGGAGATCTACATCCACAACGAAGAGACGATGAAAAACCATGTCCTGGATAGTGGTGTGAACCGCGTCCGGCTGCTGGCCGTGAATGGCACGTCACAGACAATCACAGGAAAACGCCTCCTCGACCACATCCGCAAGGCGATGCGGATCGAAACGGTTCTCGATAAGTTTGAGAAAGAAGAGAAGAATCGTGATATCATTCGGATCCTGGCTGGAGACCCTGGCGTTACAGACGAGGATTTCCGGACCGAAGAGGCGATGTCGAAGGTGGCAAAAAGGACCGGGATAGCGCTGGGTGAAGAGTTCGAAGGGGTTGATATCGAAATGGACCAGGAGCACGGGCGCTGGCGGATGGTCTTCCGTATGCGGCGAAGTGGCCGGGTGGCGGTAACCATCATTGACCGGGATACCATGAAGCTTCCCAAGTTTGCGGAGATACGGGCTCTTCTCGGCCAGATTACCATTCTTGGAGAAGCGCCATACCGTGTAAGTATGTCGGACGGGAACGAGGCGGAGGGGGCGCCGGTGGCCGAACCGGAGACCGTTGCCACCATGGCTGCCCTGATTGACTATATCATCAGCGCCGGGAAAAAGGGATACACCGTCCAGCGTTACAAGGGTCTCGGTGAGATGAACCCGGAACAGCTCTGGCAGACGACCATGAACCCGGAGAAGCGGACGCTTCTCCAGGTTCGGATCGAGGATGTCGTGGCGGCAGATGAAATATTCACCACGCTGATGGGGGATCAGGTGGAGCCCCGTCGCGACTTCATCTACAAAAACGCGCTTTACGCATCGAATCTGGATGTATAGAGGATAAAAGGAGAAAATTAGTTTGATGGAAAACCTGTTCGAAAAGAATATTGCGATCAATATCGAAGATGAGATGAAAAAGTCCTACATGGACTATGCGATGAGCGTCATCATCGGCCGGGCCATTCCCGATGTCCGTGATGGCCTGAAGCCCGTCCACCGCCGAGTCCTTTTCGCAATGAGCGAGATGGGGAACCGCTGGAACAAGCCCTATAAGAAATCAGCGAGGATTGTCGGGGATATCATCGGCAAGTATCATCCCCACGGAGACACGGCAGCCTACGACACCATGGTGCGGATGGCGCAGGAGTTCTCGATGCGCTATCTCCTCGTCGATGGCCAGGGAAACTTCGGTTCGATCGACGGGGATCCTCCCGCTGCTATGCGGTACACGGAGGTCCGGATGGCCCGGATCGCCGAGGAGCTTTTGGCGGATCTGGAAAAAAACACCGTCAATTTCGTTCCCAACTACGACGAATCCCTGGATGAGCCGACCGTTCTACCGGCGAAGGTTCCACTGCTGCTCCTGAACGGCACCGGTGGTATCGCCGTTGGTGTGGCGACAAACATCCCGCCGCACAACCTCCGGGAGGTGGTCGACGGGACGATCGCGATGATCCACGACCCCGAAATCACCATTGACGGGCTCATGCACTACATCCAGGGGCCGGATTTCCCGACGGCTGGTTTCATCAACGGCCGCGAAGGGATCCTCTCCGCCTACCGCACCGGCCGCGGTATCATCCGGGTGCGGGCGCGGGCGCTGATCGAAAAAAATGCGCGCAACGACCGGGAGAGCATCGTCGTCACCGAGCTTCCTTACCAAGTAAACAAGGCGAATCTGATCACAAAGATTGCCGAGCTGGTCAAGGAGAAAAAGATCAGCGGAATCGCCGACCTGCGGGACGAATCGGACCGCGACGGAATCCGGGTTGTCCTCGATTTGAAGCGGGATGAGGCCTCTGCGATTGTTCTGAACCAGCTCTACAAGCACACCCAGATGGAATCGACCTTCGGGATCATCATGCTTGCGATTGACCGGGGGCAGCCGCGGGTTTTCAACCTCAAAGAGGTTCTCCAGAGTTTCCTGGAGTTCCGCAAACAGGTGGTTGTCCGCCGGACGATTTTTGATCTTGCGAAGGCGCGGGAACGGGCCCACATCCTGGAGGGGTTGATTATCGCCCTCGACCGGATCGACGAGGTCATCGCCGTGATCAAGGCCTCCGGGAGCCCCGCGGAGGCCGCCGCCGCCCTCTGCAGCCGGTTCGGTTTGAGTGAACTCCAGGCAAAGGCGATCCTGGAGATGCGCCTCCAACGCCTCACCGGTCTTGAACGCGATAAGATCGATGCGGAATACACCGAAATCTCTGCGCTGATCCACAGGCTTCAGGGGATTCTCGACGACCCGCAAAAGGTTCTCGATGTGATTGTCGAGGAGCTCACCGACATCCGGGCGCGCTACGGCGACGAACGACGAACCGAAATTGTTATCAGTTCCGAGGAGATCAACATCGAGGATCTGATCGTCGAAGAGGACATGGTTGTGACCGTCTCCCATGCCGGTTACATCAAGCGCAACGCGGTGAGCCTCTACAAGAGCCAGCGCCGGGGCGGGCGCGGCAAGATCGGGATGGGAACGAAGGAGGAGGATTTTGTCGAGCGGATCTTTATCGCGAACACCCATCACTATGTTCTGATCTTCACGAGCCGGGGCCGTCTCTACTGGCTGAAGGTCTATCTGATCCCACAGGCCGGGCGCGCCGCGAAGGGCAAGGCGATTGTCAATTTCATCAATCTGACGGAAGGTGAGAAGGTCGCCGCGGTTCTTCCAGTCCGGGAGTTTACCGGAGAGAAGTCTGTGGTCATGGTGACCCGGAAGGGGACGATCAAGAAGACGGAACTTTCGGCCTTCTCCAACCCCCGTGCAGGCGGGATCATCGCGATCTCCATCGATGAAGGGGACGAACTGATCGACGTTCAGCTTACCCTCGGGAGCCAGGACATATTCCTCGGAACCCGGAAGGGCAAATCGATCCGCTTCAAGGAGGATGATGTCCGCGACATGGGCCGGACCGCCCGCGGTGTTCGCGGCATCATGATGGCGGAGGATGACCGGGTTATCGGGATGGAGATCCCGACCGAAGGAAACACCATTCTCACCGTCTCCGAAAAGGGGTACGGAAAGCGGACCGAAATTTCAGAATACCGGCTCCAGACCCGCGGCGGAAAGGGGACGATCAACCTGAAGACCGTTCCCAAGGTGGGAGACGTTTCGGGGATCCTCCAGATCTCCGGCAGTGAAGACATTATGCTGATCAGTGACTCCGGCCGGATCATCCGCATGCGCGCGGAAGAGGTGCGTGTTATCCACCGGAGCACCCAGGGGGTGCGTCTGATCGATCTCGACGACAATGAGAAGCTGGTTGGTGTCGCCCGCGCCGAACGGGAAGAGGAGCGAGAGAACGGTGCGGTAGAGGATGAGCTGGCGGAACAAGCGCCATTTGAACTGGTTCCGGAAAGCGGCCTGGTGGAGGAAGAGGAAGAACAATGAACCCGCATATCGCAGGGGTGAAAAAGGTTCGTTGGCTCACATTGGCTCTGGGTGTGCTTCTTTTTGCCGCGTGCATGCCGAAGGAGATCCCTCCGTCCCTGCCGCCACCTAAACCGGCGAGGGTCGCCGTCGTCCTTGGGGCCGGCGCCTCCAAAGGGTTTGCCCATGTTGGCGTCCTCAAGGTTCTCGAAGGACAGAAGGTTCCGATCGATCTCGTTGTCGGGACAAGCGCGGGCAGCTTCGTCGGGAGCCTCTACGCCTCTGGTATCGATGCTTTCCAGCTCCAAAAGATGGCGCTTGCGCTTCAGAAGGACGATGTGGTTGATCTGACCCTGCCTGACAACGGGTTCATCCGCGGGGATAAATTGGAGAATTTTGTTAACAAAACGGTTCGGCAGGCACCCATCGAACGGATGAAGATCCCCTTCCGGGCGGTCGCAACAAACCTCCAGACCGGCGAAGAGGTCGTTTTTGCAACGGGGAATACCGGCAAGGCGGTCCGGGCGAGCTGCTCTGTCCCGGGGGTCTTCCAGCCGGTCCGGCTTGGGGACAAGGCCTACGTGGACGGCGGTGTGGTGAGCCCTGTGGCCGTGGATGCCGCCCGGAAAGCGGGCGCCGATGTGGTGATCGCTGTGGATATCTCCGCCGGTGTCGGAGGCGCGGTTCCGCAGGGCATCCTCGACACGATCCTCCAGTCGATCGACATCATGTATGCGAAGATCTCGGCGACCCAGCTCAAAAACGCCGATGTGGTCATCCGTCCCCAGGTGGCCCAGATCGGTTCGAGCGACTTCGACAAGCGCAATGAGGCGATTCTCGAAGGCGAAAAGGCCGCCGTTCTGGCCATGCCGCAGATCAAGCAGATCCTCGACAAGCTTCGACAGGAGGGGCGGTTATAACGGCTGTTATCTTGACATCTTCACGGTATTGGGGGTTTCCTCTACCCCCGTGTAAAAGACCACAAGTTTCACCGGTTCTTTTCCTAAATTTTTCCCGAGGTGCGCTGTATTCACCACCTCAAAAATGACATCGCCTTCCTTGATCTGGTATGAATTGCCGGGATCAACTTCCACCGTAAGCACGCCTGAGAGAACAAAGGCATAAACCGGGAACGGATGGTTGTGCCAGCCCGTATTCCCGCCAGGCGGTATTTCCACCGTCAGCGCTGTAACCTCGGGATTGCCGGTGCAGGGGTACGCAAGTTTTTGACCGTTTGACGCCGTCGTTGCTTTCTTGATCAGGGTGACTTTGACGCCGCTGTCATAATCGGCGCCGAAGACGCAGGGAAGCTGGAGGGCAACAGAAAGAAACAACAACATCGCCAACATTTTGATTCGCATCGTTTTCATCTTGGTTATCTCCATGACTGCCTATTGTGATATCCGGCCGGTTTTCTTATTTCGTCCGGTAAGATATCCGGGGTAAAAGAGCGTTGTCAAGGATAATCACAAATGATATAGAAGGAGCGTACGATTGGCTTTATCTCATGGAAGGGCCTTGAAGGGTATGGATGATATTGACCGCATCGGGGGATCCGCGAATAGCGACAAGATCCGGAGCATCCTGGACGCCAGCCTCTCCGAAACCGATTTTTTCTGCAGAGGAAGCCAATCCCTCCTTGGACAAATGGGGCTCCCGCAGGGCGAGGGTCTCATGTTGCTCGCCCTGCACAAATCCAGCGTCAAGTATGGGTATATCATTGCTTCTGATACACTTTCCCATCTCCTGGATCTTGCCGGACAGACAGAAAAGAGAGCGCTCCGACGCCTTGTTGAATCCCCATTCTTTCTCGTCAAGGCTTCCTGGTTGTACGAGCATGCCCCGTACTTCTTCTTTTTCGACAAAGGGAAAGCGGCTGACCTCGATGACTACATCACCCGGTTTGCGGAGGAATACGAGGCCCAGCTGTTGGAAAGCAAGATTTCCAGCGAAGGATGGGAGCAAATCCGGAATCCCTCGCGCGTGTTGGGGGTCACCTTCTGGGAAAACAAGATCTTTGATCCTGTTGCCCTTGTGGACAAAGCCCGGCGCCAAAAAATCGAGGGCGTCGAGCTTAGTGTCGACTTTCATCCCTTCAATTACAAAAAGTTGCTTCCGGAAGAGTTTTCCGCTGAAAAAAGATTTCTGATCAAAGAGGCATGTGGTAAAGCCGGGATTAAGATCGACATTCACTCTCCCATCGTTGGACCCTATGCCCCGTCTCCCGATCCCAGGAAGGGACAGCAGCTTTTTTTTGATCCAATAAAATGTTTCTCAATCCAGTGCGAAACGGTCCAATTGGCCTGCGATATCGGAGCGGGCTCAGTGGTCTTCCATATCATAGATAACACAAAGGCAAAGGAGATGGCCGCGCTGGTCATGAAGGCCGAAGGCACCCCGGTCAGGGTGACCTTCGAAAACTATTGCCAGATGGACGGCGTCCAGGACTCTGAAGTGTTTGCCGCCTGTCTCGACGAGATCATCGCTATCCTGCCCGAGGAGGTGAAAAGGAACAATTTTGGGGTCACCCTGGATGTGGGCCACCTGAACATCGAGGGGGAGGATCCTCTGACAGGCGCCGAGAGAATCGGAATCTGGTGCCTTGCGAACGAGGTTCGGTTGCGCCTTCATGCCACGGACAATTACGGGAAACTGCTCTTCAGCCCGCCAGCCTATAGCGCCGATGTGCATGGCAATGTTTCAGGCCGCGGAATAAACAGCGCACTGATCATCACGCTGTTGAGGAGCCTGGGGCATGAGTTCGATGTTGTTGCCGAGCAGATTCAGCCCCTTTCCCAGAAGGACATTGCCCAGATCCACAAAGCCCAAACCGCACCCATCGATGAGCCCTACGAGAGCATCGTTTCAAAAGGAAGAGATCGGCTGGCCCATTTGGGATTCGAACCCCTCATTCCCCCCACCATAAGCAACCAGAATGCATACAGGTTCCTGGCAGGTCTCTCCGGTGTACCCGCTCTCAAGGAATACCTTGTGTTTAGAAGAATCCAGGATCAGAAATACCTGTCTGTGGATGAGGCCAAGAAGATCTCGCAGGATTTCATGAAAATGCCCCGCAAGTTTCGGAATAACCTGACAGAATATATCGACGAAATGCTCCTGCCCATTCAGAGCGAGCATGGTGTGCTGCAAAAAAGTGAGCTTGATCTGATTTGTCAGAACATCAGCGGCGCTCTCTTTGGAACCCTCAACAATGAGCACCTGAACCAGATTTTTTCCGAGACCAGACGCTATCATAAAGGAGAGATTATCTGTAAGCAGAACGATATCGGACAGGAAATGTATTATATCAAGGACGGGGAGGTGACGGTTTCCTTCAGCGACAACCACTTGGCCACACTGAAGCCCGGAGAGATATTCGGGGAGATCAGTCTGTTTTACAATGTGGAGAGAACCGCCACGATCACGGCCGCCGCAGATCTCACGGTGGTTGGTGTCTTGACCCGGAGAGGGTTTGAAGCCCTCCTGCAGGGAAATCAGCCTCATAGCCACGATTTAATCTACAGACTTTACAGCCTTCTTCCCGAAAGGCTGAGAAATCTGAATGAAAAATACAGAAAGGCGATCAACGCCCTTTGTCTGATGGCTGAGGGGTGCAATGTGAAGAGAGGGGAAGGCAAAAGTCTGGATGCCACTTTAAGGCCGAAAGGAGATTTCTTTCCGACGATCACGAGCGAGGAAGCCCGAATCGTATTCAGCGAAACGCGGACCTTTGATGCGGGTCAGACCGTTATTGCCGAGGGAGACTACGGTGATGGGGCCTACCTCATTCTGGAGGGAAAAGCGAAGGCCGTGACCTCGTCGGAGGGCGATAAGAATATTGTCCTCGGTGAATTTGACAGGGGCGAGATTTTCGGCGAAATGGCTTTGATCGACGACAAGCCGAGGTCCGCAAGCGTCGTGACCATTACACCATGCAAATTCGCATTCATTGAAAAAGGGGCGTTCAGCCGGTACATAGAAACGCAGTCCAACTTATCCTTCCGTCTGATGGCCTTTATTTGCCTCTCCCTTTTTAAGCGCATTGTCACCCTCGACAAGGAATATATGGACCTGAAGAAACAGCTTGGCAGAACTCCGGTGAAATCACACCCGTAAAGAGCTGCCTCGCATAACGTTGAAAGGAGAAAACAGATGATCAGCAAGAAGATGTTCGATGCGATGAACGAGCAGGTAAAAAATGAATTGGAGTCCTCCTACCTCTACCTCTCCATGGTTGCCTATTTCCATTCCCAGAACCTGGACGGAATGGCCCACTGGATGCGTTGCCAGGTTCATGAGGAGACGATCCACGCGATGAAGTTTCTCGACCACATCATCAACCGGGGGGGGACAGTGGTCCTGCTGGATCTCAAGCAGCTCAAGCTGACCTGGAAAAACCCGTTGGAGGCATGGAAGGACGCCTATGCGCACGAACAGTTCGTCACGGCAAAGATACACAACCTGATCAAGATCGCCCGCGAGGAAAACGACTACACGGCGGAGCCGATCCTCGCCTGGTTTGCCAACGAGCAGATC
>CAIUXU010000191.1 GCA_903903205.1 uncultured Syntrophobacterales bacterium | reverse complement strand
GTTTGGCTGCGGCGCTTGATCGGGCTTCCTTGGGGAAAGGGATAAAAGGATGGTCCCGTTCGGCTATTTCCTGCTGTTAATGCTTCTCTCTCCGGCTTTCATCTTTTTGAGCCACATTTTGATCGCGCGGTTCTTGAAGGCAATTCACTTCAGGATGAGGATTCTTCCTCTGTCCCTGTCCCACAGGTCTCCCCCATCTGTTCGGCCATCGGGCACGGTTTCTTTTGGAAAAACTCGACATAGAGCAGCGGCACGGCGATCAGTGTCAAGACCGTGGCGTCGACGACGCTGAACATCATCACAATGGCCAGCATCCGGGATTGACGGGTTGGGCAACTTTTTTGTCTTTATTTCCTGTCCAATATCAATGGATGATTCCTTGGTCCTGTGCGTAAGTTAATAAGTTAACAGCGTCCCCTATTCCTCTTCTATGCCCGCCAGTCGTTTGGCCGCATCCACTTTGGATCGGGTGTTCGACTCGCGGAAGATCGTGAGCCGGTGCGCTGCCGGTGATCCGCCGCCATGAATGTCGGAAATGGTGTCCGCGCTTTCCATGGCCAGCTTCTCGATCAGGCGAAACATCTTGATGCGGTTTTCGACTGGTGTCTGGCCATTTCCCTTCAGGTACTTCTTCAAGAGCGGGCCAACCTCGGGATTATCGAAATCCCGATCGGAGGGCAGGTCCGCCACGAAACCGCCGGCGATGTCGATCATCAGGCGCGTCGCCTCGGCCATCTCCTTCCCCTCGTGAATCTTGGAGGCGTTGGCCAGAACCGGGTCGATGAAGTAGGTGCCGGACGGCATCGGCTTGCCCTCATAAGAGGCGGCCAGGCTGCATCCATACAACGTCTCGGCGCGGTGGATCATGTCGGTCACTTTCTCCTTGTGATGGCTGACCTTCTCCGTGCCGTTGTACGCCATCATGGTCAGGGCCGCCCCGACCATGCAGTCGATCTTGCCGGCCTTGCACCCGCCGTGGCTCTGGCGGTGGAAGGCGGAGAAGTAGGCCACCAGGTCGGCGGCAAATTCTACCTCGCCGCAGAGAAAGACCCTGCTCCAGGGGATAAAAACGTTATCAAAAATCACCGTCGGGGCATATTTGGAATAGCGCTGGTTGCCGCAGTCGCAACCGTCCTGCTCCCGCGTGTCCAGGCTCGACCGCCCGACCACATGGATCACGCCGGCCGTGTCGCTCGGGACGGCAAAGGCTACCGCGAATTCCTCCTCCCCCTTGCGCAGGGCGCGGGTGGGCAGAACGATGATCTCATGCGCCGACAACGAACCGGTCTGATGGCACTTGGCGCCGCGCACGACGATCCCGTCCGCCCTCTTTTCAACCACGTGAAGGTACACATCCTTGTCCGGCTGATCCATGGGGCTGAGGTTTCGATCCCCCTTGACGTCGGTCACCCCGGCGTTGGCCGTAAAATCGTTTTTCTGCATGTATTTGAGAAATTCGAGGAACCGTTTGTTGTATTCCGTGCCGTACTTCCGGTCGGCGTCGAATGTCGTTACGGAGAGGGCTACCAAACAGTCCTGGCCTGTACAACGTTGGAAGCAGGTGCCGACGCGCCGGCCCAGAAGCCGATTGATTTTGACACGGGCCACCAGATCTGCGATCGATCCGGGAGGGTTGTTGAAACGGTTGATCGGTTCGTCGATCAGCTTGCTTTGGGTTACAATCAGATCCCGGTATTCGGGGGTTTCTGCCAGTTCATAGGTAGCTCCGGTGGCTTCGATGCCGGCCCGAAGACGCGGGTTGACCAATACGTTTTCGATCTTCTCCCCGAACATGTAAACTGTCGGGTTCAGCTTTCGAAGCGACTCGATATACTCCGCTTTCGTCATCAATCCCATCCCTCTTCTCCTTTACAGATGACCCTCGAAGCAGAATTTTCCGAACGTCGCCGGGGGGGGTAGCGGATAGTCGCCGGTATAACAGGCAAGGCAAAAACTTTCCCGGGACATTCCCGTGGCTTGGACCATCCCTTCGAGGGAGAGGTAGTGGAGACTGTCAAGACCGATGAAGGAAGCGATTTTGGACTCGTCCTCCTTTTCGGCGGCGATGAGCTCGCCCCGCAGCGAAAAATCGATGCCGTAGGGACAGGGGTGGCGAGTCGGCGGACAGCTTACGACCATGTGGATCTCCTTCACGCCGCACTCCCGCAGATGCCGGACGCGGTTCCGGCTGGTTGTCCCCCGGATGATCGAATCCTCAACGAGAACGATCTTTTTGCCGACGATGAGCGGCTGAACCGGATTCAGCTTGACCCGGACGCCGAAATCCCGCATTGCCTGGCTCGGCTGGATGAAGGTTCGCCCCACGTAGTGGTTCCGGATCATCCCCATCTCGAAGGGAAGGCCGCTCTCTTCGGCATACCCCAGGGCCGCGTAGTTTCCTGAATCGGGGAAAGGCATCACGAAATCGACATCAGGTCGGTATTCCTGGGCAAGGGTGTGCCCAAGTCGCTTGCGGCAAAGGTAAACGTTCTCACCGAAGACCTGGCTGTCGGGACGCGAGAAATAGATCAGTTCAAAGATGCAGTGAGAACGTTTCTCCAT
>CAIUXU010000190.1 GCA_903903205.1 uncultured Syntrophobacterales bacterium | reverse complement strand
CTTTTTCTAAACCCTATACCGCGGAACCGGCTTCAACTTTTTTACGAAAGAACCGAAAATAATGAAGGAAAGTGCAAAGGTTTGGCCAGTGATGCCTAAGGCATCACTTCTAACCATGCGAACTCATTTAGAAATAAGCGGAGCCCTTGCTGGCGCTCACTTTGCTGATTAACACTGCAATATCAATGTATTACAATTAGGCGCACCGAGCCGTCGTCAGAGACTGCGAGGCGCTGAATTGACCCTGCCTTCGCCCGGAGAAAGGTTTTTTTTGCTACCGGAAGAGTTGAAGCCACTACAGCTTTTTTCGTTATTCCTCTTGCTACGTTTTTTCCATGCGGGCGATTACGAAAACAACCACACCGACAAACAATATGGCAACCGCAATATTTATCGGGGTCAGAAGCGTTTCCGGCAGATACTGATAGAGACCGATCAGGCCAAAAAGGATAAATATGATGGCGGCGAACCATTTCACCACCCGCTCGGGAATCTTTTTCCCGATGACGATGCCGATGACGATGCCGATCGCGTCGGCAATGACCATACCTGTCGTCGTTCCCATCCAGACCGGTATGATGGATTGGTATTTGGCAGCCAGGGCAACCGTCGCCAACTGGGTTTTATCGCCCATTTCGGCGATGAAAAAGGCAATCGCCACTGTCCAGAAAGGGCTGAAGGAAAACCGTTTGTCTTCATCGTTCAGCTCGTCTCCCCGAATCGTCCAGAAACCGAAAAGGATAAAGGAGACGGCGGCGGCAACCTGGATGTATTGAATAGGAATGAAATTGGTTAGATAGTTCCCGACGACCACCGCAAGCAGGTGATTGAAGAGGGTGGCCCAGAAGACCGCCCATAAAACGGTGGTTGCCTTGTATCGCGTTGCAAAAGCCATGGCCAAAAGCTGGGTCTTGTCCCCCATCTCCGCGAGGACGACGAAGGACATGGACAGTAAAAAAGCCGTCATCGATAACTCCATTCATACCAGGTATGCGCCGCTTCCGTGCCGGGAACAGCCCGTGCCAAGGTAACGTTTCGCGTTCGACGATCTGACAGCGTCTTGCACAAAAGTCAAGACCTTTCCGCGAGCGGCTGCACAACCCGGCTCTTTTTTCTCGCCCGCCCGGCATATACACCGCCCCTCACCTACCCTGCCTCTGCCTTCGAATCCATAAGATCCATAATATCGATTGACAAACCAAAACAGCCCCACTATGGTTCCTCCGTCAAAATAGCACCTTGGCAAATATCAAAAACATAAACCATGACAGGAACAATATGAGGAATAACAAGGAGAGATCTATGGAACAAGATTCTTTGCTGGAAGGTACGAGCAGTGGAAGTTTTAAGCGAATCATCATGGCGCGAATTCCCATAGGGGTGGATTTGCTGGAGGCTATCCGTGAAGTGGTGAAGCGGGAGAACATTCAGAAAGGGCTGATTCTCATGGGAATTGGGGCCTTGAGCAAGGCAACATTCAGAAATTTGAAGGTTTTTCCCACGGAATATCCGATCACTGCGAAAGATCGCATTTATTTTGAGGTTGAACGGCCGTTGGAGCTGGTTTCATTGGGCGGTTACATTGTTCCTTCGCTCACTGGGCAACCCCATGTACACGCCCATTTTTCCGCTTCCACGGTGATCGGCGAAACCGTGGCGACCTACGGAGGGCACCTCGAAAAGGGAGCGATTACCCATGTCAAGGCGGCAGTCGCCATTGGAGAGCTGGAAGACATCGAGATGGGGAAACGATGGGTGGAAGAACGGCAAACCGAAGACCTGTGGCTGGGAGACAAAGTGTAGCCATTTGCGCTTAAGCGATGCCTTTTGCTGTCTGTTAGCGGATCCTTGCGCCGGTCTTCGGCGGCCGGTCGAAGCCGAGGATGGTGAGGCCCTCTTCCGTATCGGTCGCGAGGAGCATTCCGCGGGATTCAACCCCCATCAGTTTTGCCGGTTTGAGGTTGGCGACGACGATGATGGTCTTGCCGACGAGGTCCGCCGGTTTGTAGTCTTTCCCGATGCCTGCCACAATCTGCCTCTCTCCGTCGATCTCCACCGTCAATCGGATCAGCTTGTTCGATTTGGGGACCATCTCGGCGGCCAGAACTTTCGCCGTTCGAAGGTCCACCTTTTCGAACTCCTCGTAGGAGATCTCCGGCTTGATCGGCGGAAGCTTGGCCTTGGCCGGTTCCGTTGAAGCCTCAGCCGGTTTGATTTCTACGCGCGGAAAGAGGGATTCGCCCCGCTTCAGTTCGTTTCCCGGTGGAAGGAGGCCCCATTCCCGGATGGTGGCGAAATTCTGACCGGCCGGATTGGCAATCCCGAGTTCTTCCTGAATTTTCGCGGCAGACCCCGGCATGAAGGGGGTGATCAGCACGGCCGTGATCCGGAGGACCTCCAATAGATTGTAGAGGATCGCCTCCAGGCGGGCCCTGTTGGCTGGATCCTTGGCGAGCAGCCAGGGCTCCCGCTCGACGATATACTTGTTCGTGACGTTGATGAATTCCCAGATCGCGATCAGCGCCTTGTGGAAACCGAGCTCCGCGAAGCAGGCCTCCACCTCGGTCACCGTCCGTGCAGCCGTTTCCCGGAGAAGACGGTCTTCAGCGACGGCCGCCGTGGGCGCCGGGACTTTGCCGTTTCCATATTTCACGGCCATCGTCATCGAACGGCTGACGAGGTTGCCCAGGTCGTTCGCCAGATCGGAGTTGATCCGCTGAACGAAGGCCTCCTCGCTGAAGCTGGAATCGAGGCCAAAGACCATGTCCCGCAAGAGAAAATAGCGGAAGGGGTCGAGGCCGTATTTGTCCTTCAGGTCGAGAGGTTTTACAACATTGCCCACGCTCTTGGACATTTTGCTCTGATCGACGTTCCAATATCCGTGGACGTTGAGATGCTGGTAGGGTTCGATCCCGGCCGCTTTAAGCATCGTGGACCAGTAGATCCCGTGCGGTTTCAGGATGTCCTTGGCGATCAGGTGCTCGGCCACCGGCCAGAAGGTCCGGAAGTTATCCCCGTCCGGATAGCCGACTGCCGTGACGTAGTTGATGAGCGCGTCGAACCAGACATAGGTTACGTAATCATCGTCAAACGGCAGCGTGATCCCCCAGGTGAGGCGGCTCTTCGGACGGGAGATGCAGAGGTCCTCCAGCGGCTCGCGGAGGAACGCGAGGGCCTCGTTCCGGTACCGTTCCGGCCGAATGAACTCCGGATTTTCCTCGATGTGATTGATGAGCCACTTCTGGTATTTGCTCATCCGAAAAAAATAGTTGCTCTCTTTCCGGTATTCCGGCGCGGTCTGGTGGTCGGGGCATTTTCCGTCAACCAGCTCCTTCTCCATATAGAAGCGCTCGCAGCCGACGCAGTAGAATCCCTCATACTGACCGAAGTAGATGTCCCCCGCGTCATAAACCTTCTGGAGAATCCGCCGGACCGTATCGACATGGTTTGGATCGGTGGTCCGGATGAAGTAATCGTTCGTGACCGCAAGCTCCGGCCAGAGAGCGCGGAACTGGGCGCTGATCCGGTCGGCGTACTCCTTCGGGGTGACGCCTGCTTTCTGCGCCGCTTCCGCAATCTTGTCGCCGTGCTCATCCGTCCCGGTCGTAAAAAAGGTCCGGAAGCCGTGGAGCCTGTGGTAGCGGGCGAGGACGTCGGCAACAATGGTTGTGTAGGCGTGCCCGATGTGGGGAGAGGCGTTCACGTAGTAGATCGGTGTCGTGATATAAAAAGTGTTTTCCATAATTCACCTTAATGGGGGACAGAGCCCTCTTGTTTTTCCGCGGAAACGACAGGAGCTTTGTCTTTAATGATATCCTTTGTCTTAAAGGTGGCCTCTTTGCCGCCTTCAAGGATAACGACGATCTCACCCCGGAGGGCGCTCTGCCGGATCACTTTCCCCCGTCCATCGGGGGTCTGGACCATCTTTCCACACTTCGGCATGTCTTTCTTCAGATCCGCATACGCTTCATATTCGAAGCCCAAGCAGCACATCAGCCTCCCGCAGAGGCCGGAGATCTTCTCGGGGTTGAGGGACATGTTCTGTTCCTTGGCCATCTTGACCGAAACCCGATCAAGGTTGTGTAGCAGTGTCGCACAGCACACTTCCCTCCCACAGATTCCAAGCCCCTTGATAACACGCGCCTCCTGCCGTGCACCCACCTGCCTGAGTTCGATGCGGGTGTGAAACCGCTGCACAAGATCTTTCACCAGATCCCGAAAATCCACCCGGTTTTCCGCCGCAAAAGAGAATAGCATTTTGCTCTTGTCGAAGAGACATTCCACGTCAATCATCTTCATGGGCAGTTTCCGCTCAGCGATCCTCCTAACGCAGAACTGCATGGCCTCCTGCTCCAGGTTCTGATTGTATTCGCGGGTCCGGAGATCCTCCTCCGTCGCCTGACGCAGGACATTCTTCAGATTGGCTGCCAGTTGCCCAACAGGGACGGCCTTGACCTCCGTCGCCACCGTTCCTATGGCCTGTCCATTGTCTGTAATGACAAGGACGAGGTCGTTCCGCTTCAAAGGGAGATCGGCCGCATGGAAAGAGTAGATCTTCCCCTCTTTCTTGAATTTGACGCCCACGATATTTTTCAAAGATAGTCACTCCCGGCGTTTATTTTGTTCAGGCAAGCTTAATCAGCATGGCCTCCAAAGTCAACGACTTATTGGCGTTTTGCGCGATGGCGCTCATGGCCGCATCCACCGCGGCCATGTTGCGCAGCAGATCGCGTCCCGACAGACGCCCGGCTACCGTTTCGATCACCGCGGCCCGATCCCGGAACATCAGCCTTTCCTTCTCTCCCGTCTCCCGGAGAACGAGGCCGTCCCGGTAGCCGTTTCGGAGGATCCGGAGCCGCTCCAGGATCTCCTCCCGTTCCGTCCCGAAGCGGCCGGCAAAGGCGAGTCTTTTCAGCAGATCGTCCGGATTGTCCTCGGCAAAGAGCTCCAGGATGGCGTCCCGCAGCGCGAGGTAGTCTTCCTTGTTCATCTCGACGGCCCTGCCAATGCTGCCTGCTGACGATGCGGCAAGAATATCTGCGGCAGCGGTTTCCAGCCCCTCCTTCTCCCGGAGAAACCGGGCCACTTCTCCAGGCGGCAGCGGGGAAAAACGCAGATGCTGGCAGCGGGAGAGAATCGTGAGCGGAAGGGCGTGGGGTCGTGCGGTCGTCAGCAGCAAAATGTTGTCTGCGGACGGTTCCTCCAGGGTCTTGAGAAGGGCATTGGCGGCGGCAGCATTCATCCGGTCCGCCTCCCGCAGAATGAAGACCCGCCTTCCCTCGCTGGGCCGGAAGGTCATCCGGGTCTGAATCTCCCTGACCGCCCCGATCTTGATGAACGGTCCTTCCGCCTGGACCGTGATGATGTTGGGGTGGTTATTGTGTTCCGCCTTCCGGCAGGAGGCGCAGGCGTCGCAGGGCGGTTCCACCCCTCCGCAGTTCAAGGCCCTGGCAAAGACGGACGCGGTGGTTTTCTTGCCGATTCCATCCATGCCGTAGAAGAGCCAGGCATGGGCGATGCGATCTTTGGCCATCGCACTCTTCAAAATGGCTATCGGCTTTTCGTGGCCGTAGATCTCCGCGAATCTCATTCCCGCTCACCCTTGCGGAAAGGGATCTGCGGCAAAGCCTCCAGACAACGGCAGACCTCGCGCTGGACGGTTTCTACCGACCCCGCACCGTCGATGATCCGAAAGCGCTCCGGCTCCGCCGCCGCGAGGGCGAGATAGCCTTCGCGGATTCTCCCGTGAAAGGCCCTTTCTTCCTGCTCAAATCGATCCTCTGCCACCTCGGGCAGCACACCGGACGCCCGTTTTTTCGCCCGCGCAAGACCCGTCTCCACGGGCAGGTCAAACAGGAGCGTCCTCTCCGGCTCCAGCCCTTGGCCGGAAAATGCGTTCAAGGTCCGGATGAACCCGGCATCGAGACCCCGGCCAAATCCCTGGTAAGCCAGGGTCGCGTCCGCAAAGCGATCACAGAGAACCCACTCGCCCTTTTCAAGGGCGGGGAGAATGGCCTCCCTGACGTGCTGGGCGCGCGCCGCTGCAAACAGAAGAAGTTCAGCTTCGGCGCCGATCAAACATGATCCGCGGTTGAGCAGAATTTCCCGGATCTTCCGCCCAAGCGGTGTCCCGCCTGGTTCAGCGGTTGCAAGGACGGAAACGCCGCGCTCCCGGAGCCAGACCTCTGCAAGCCTGATCTGAGTCGTCTTGCCGCACCCTTCGATGCCATCGAACGTAATGAAACGCTTCATTTTCCCAGCCCCACCAAAAACCGCGTGGTCAGGCCGCAGGGCCCTGAAAAAAGAGGGGGGGAATCCGCGCCGCCGTATCGCCGGCGCGGTGTTTCCCCCTCGTCCAATTCAAGCTGATATGGAGCTACTTCTCTTCCCCGGGCGTGATAGCCTCGACCGGGCACTGCTCCGCACAGGCGCCGCAATCCGTACACAATTTGGCATCAATCGTGTATTTGTCCTCCCCCTCACTGATCGCCTCCGCCGGGCACTCATCCTGACAGGAACCACAAGCAATGCATTCATCGGTAATGATATAAGCCATGACTTTCTTCTCCTTCTTCTATTTGTTATCCTGCAAACCGGCGCACCCGGTCCACTCGTCTAAACGGAAATCACAGATTTAACCCCCGGGATCTCCTGTTTAAGAGATTTTTCGATCCCGTTCTTCAGGGTCATCTGGGCCATCGGGCATCCGTGACAGGCCCCGACCAGCCTCACCTTGACGACGCCGTCGTCGCCCACATCGATCAATTCCACATCCCCGCCGTCCGCCTGGAGATTGGGCCTGATCCGGTCGATGATCTTCTGTACTTCTTCTCTCATCCCTTTTTCTCCCATTCTCACCGGTTTAAAGGTCGCCCGTCAATGCGGCATGTAACCGACCATCTCACGGATGAGATCCCTCGCCACAGCGGGAAGGTCCGGTCTAATGATCAGGTATTCGCTGATCTTGTGATGGGCCGCCGTCCAGAGGGCCTTCCCCGTCTTTGCCTCGATCATGGTGATGCTGAGGCTAACCTTGGCCAACTTCTTGTCATTCTCCGTCATGTAGTTCCAGTAATCGACGCGGACGAGCAGAAACGCCTCCGTACCGGTCAACCCGCCGATCCCTCCGCTCAGTTCCGGGTCAGAAAAACTGACACTCGCGCGCTTGGCCAGATAGCCCGCGACAACCTTCCTGAAGGCCTCATCCGATTCCAGACGCCGACCGACTGCCTCTCCCCCGATCACATCGGAGAACCACTGCCGCTCGATCAGCGCTTCGGCAAAAAGACGATCGACAACGCCCTTCGCCTCAGCAAAAGCCGTCGTGTCGGCAGGCAGGACGGCGATCCGCCGGGGATGAAAATCCCGGGCATCCGGCGAAATCTCGGAAAAGCGAAGCCCTCCACAGCCCAGGATGACTAAGCACAGGATCGCAATGGCGGCTTTTATCCCTGTTTTCGTGATCACGATCCCTCCGGTTCATGCAGCCAAGCCCCTGACCACCACGAGCCACAAAAAGGCGCCGGCCCCGGCGATCATGTAGCCGCTTTCCAAGAGACCTTCCAGAACGACTCCGGAAAACCCGGACCTTCTATCATAAAGTTTGAAACAAATCCATATATAAAACACACAGGTTAAAAGAAAAAAACTGAGTGATGTCGCCCATCCGGCGAGAGGGGCAATAAATAGCAGCACAAACAGGAAACCGGAGATCCCCTGGAGGATGATCAGCGTTTTCCGCTCGCCGATCAGGGCGGGGAGGGTCTCACGGCCGATCAGGCGGTCGCTCTGGATATCGAGGATGTCCGATAGCGCGGAACGGGTGAAGACCATGCCGTTAATAAACAGAAAGGCGATCACGACCCCGGGTGTGAGCGTCGGTCCGGCATCGATCCACGGCAGCAACGCCGTGACGGCCGCCCAAGCTATGGCGGTCGCGATGTTCTTCGACCCCGGAATATCCTTCAGTCTCTGAAAGCGCCATCCCCTTGGAAGAATTCTTGTATTGTAGAAAACGCCGGAGAAAGAGATGACGAACAACAGAATGAACGGCGCCATCCCCGCGGCGAAAGAGGCGCTGAGAGCGAGAATCATGGAGAGAACGGCCAGTGTTATGTAGATCTTTTCATGAATGAGATAGGACTCTTCACGAAAGGAGCTGATACTGCTGGCTTTCCGATTGATGAAGCGGTTGAGCACATGCATGGCATACACGTAGAGGGAGGCAGTCAGGATGAGGACGGGTTTCACCGGCAACCCCTGGAGAAGCATGGCGGCAAAGGAGAGAAAGCCTGCGCCCGCGGCAGAGTAGATATCCGTGCGAACGGCAAAGACCCAGACCTTAAAGAGATGCCGGAGGATTTCTTCCCGCTTGCCCAGGCGTCCGGTCAGATGGTCCACCACCCGACCGATGATCCAGTTGGGGGTCGAGGCCCCGGCCGAAACGCCGATCCGGCGGTAGCTCGAAACATCGATTTCTTTGAGCTCGTCGGCAGTTTCAATGTGGAAGGCTGGTTTTCCCCGAAGCTTTGCAAGTTCGGCGAGGCGCCGCGTGTTCGCGCTATTTCTGCCGCCGACGATGAAGACGGCGTCCGTCCCGGAGGCAAGCGCCTTGATCTCGGTCTGACGCTTCTCCGTTGAGTCGCAGATCGTATCGAAGATCTCCGCTTCCGGAAAGCGCTCCTTTACACGGCGGACGATGGCGGCATATTCCTCCAAACTCTGCGTTGTCTGGGCAACGACGCACACCTTTGTCAACGGCCGCAGACCATCCACCTCTTCGGGGGCGCCGATGACGATCCCCTCACTGCCCGCAAAGCCTAACAGGCCGTTCACTTCCGGGTGTTCCCTATCTCCCGCAATCAGAACCGCAAAACCCGCCCCCGCACGCTTCCGAATGATCGCCTGAACGTGCGCCACTTTGGGACAGGTGGCGTCAATGATCCGGAATCCTTTTTCCTTGATCTTTTCTCTTTCTACCGGTGCGATACCGTGGGCACGGATGACCATGAAGGCCCCGGCGGGAACCTTTTCAATCTCCTGCAGGTGGCGAATCGGAGTGATTCCCCGCTGCCTGAGAAGTTCGATCGTCTGGGGGTTGTGGATCAGAGGGCCGTACGTATAGATGGTTTCGTGGCCTTTTTGACGAACCATATCGAGGACCATATCCACGGCCCTTTTCACCCCCATGCAGAAGCCGGCGGTTTTAGCCAGTTTTACGCCCATGACGGAACGCTCTCCTCCCCCCTGGGTCTCTTCCCAAGGCAAAGAAAGAATTCCCGGTTTCCCGCCGGACCCGTGAGCGGTGAATCGCAGCGCCCGAGAATTTCAAGCCCGAGGCCCCGGCAGAACGTCTCCATCTCCAAGAGGATGCGTTCGTGGAGCGCCGGATCACGGACAACACCGTGCAGCCCAACCTCGCCCTTGCTTGCCTCGAACTGCGGTTTGACAAGGACAATCAGGCAAGCGCCGTCTTTGGTCAGTCTTAGAACCGGGGGGATCACGAGCCGGAGCGAGATAAAGGAGGCGTCAATAAAAGCGATATCGATTCCCTCGGTAATGTCGAGGCCGTCGTAATGGCGGATGTTTGTCCGTTCGATGTTAACAACCCGCGGATCTTCCCGGAGTTTCCATGCAAGCTGTCCGTAGCCGACGTCAACGGCATAGACCTTTGCAACCCCCGCCTGGAGCAGGCAATCGGTGAAACCGCCGGTGGATGCGCCCACGTCGAGGGCAACCAGATCCCGGACTGAGACGCCGAAAGTTTCGAGGGCGCCCCGCAGCTTCAGACCACCCCGGCTTACATAGGGATTCTCTTCTCCGCGGATCCGGATCTCGGCATCGACGGGGACCGGGGTTCCCGCCTTGTCCAGAGGCCGTTCGCCGACGAGAACCTCCCCTGCGAGGATCATTGCCTGGGCCCGCTGCTGGCTCCCGGCCAGACCCCGCTCCACGAGAAGGCAATCCAGACGGATTTTTGGCGTTTTCACCTCACCATCTCCCGCACCGCGGCGGCGATTCCTGCCGCATCGATCCCGTACATCTTACGGAGCTCTTTCTGGGTTGCCTGCGGGGTGAATTCATCCGGAATGCCAAGCCGCCGGACGGAAATGCCGCTCAGCCCCTTTTCCGCAAAGAGTTCGAGAACGGCGCTGCCGAACCCTCCCATCAGTGCGTTTTCCTCGACGGTAACGATCCTCTTGAACTCTCGCGCGGCGTCGCAGAGGAGCTCTCCGTCGAGGGGTTTGACGAACCGGGCATTGATGACCCGGACGGGAATCCCCTCGGTCCGCAGAAGTTCGGCGGCGTCCAGGGCCGGATGAACGCAAGCGCCGATCGCGACAATGGCAAGCGCGGCGCCAAGCGGATCGAACAGGATTTCGCCTTTCCCGATGGGGAGGGTCCGGGGATTCTCGTCCAGTGGCACACCGACACCGGCGCCCCGCGGGTAGCGCACGGAAACGGCCCGGCCACACTCCACGGCGGTTTTCAGCATGTGCTGGAGTTCGTCTTCATCCTTCGGCGCCATGACAATGAGGTTCGGGACGGTGCGGAGGAAGGAGAAGTCAAACATGCCGTGGTGGGTGGGGCCGTCGGCGCCAACGAAGCCGCCCCGGTCCATTGCCAGAACCATCGGCAGTTTCTGCAGGCAGACGTCGTGGATCACCTGGTCATAGGCCCGCTGCATAAAGGTGGAATAGATCGCGACAATCGGGACAAATCCCTGGGTAGCAAGCCCGGCGGCAAAGGTTACCCCATGCTGCTCGGCCATCCCCACGTCGTAAAACCGGTTCGGAAATTCCCTGGCAAAGCGGTCGAGCCCCGTTCCTTCGGACATCGCTGCCGTGATCGCGACAACACGCGGATCATTCTCTGCAAGCTTCACAACCGTCTGGCCGAACACTTTCGTGTAGGAGGGGGGCGAAGGCGAAGCGCCGGCGGCGAACGTCTCCCCTGTATCCACATCAAACGGCGGGATGCCGTGAAACCGCGAGGGATCGTCCTCGGCAAATTTGTATCCTCTTCCCTTCTGCGTGACAACATGGACGAGAACGGGCCCTTCCAGCGTTCTGACGTTTTTCAGATTCATGATGAGATGGTCGAGATGGTGCCCCTCCAGAGGCCCCACATAGGTGAAACCCAACTCCTCGAAGATCGCCCCGGGGACAAAGAAGGTCTTGAGCGACTCCTCGACTTGGCGGGAGAACTTCAGCATCTGTCCACCGATGCCGGGGATCGATTTGAGGAAGGTCTTGACTTCCGCCCGGATCCGGCTCACCGTCTGGCCGGTCATGATCCGGTTCAGGTAGGAGGAGAGGGCGCCCACATTGGGAGAGATACACATTTCGTTGTCGTTCAGGATGATGATCAGGTTCTTTTTGCGGTCCCCGACCCAGTTGAGACCCTCGAAGGCCATCCCGGCAGATATCGCGCCGTCGCCGATGACGGCGATGATCCGAAAATGCTCTCCCCGGAGGCAACGCGCCTCGGCCATCCCAGCCGCTGCGGAGATGGAAGTCCCGCTGTGTCCGACATCGAAGGTGTCGTAAACACTCTCTTCGCGCTTCGGGAAACCGCTGATACCGTCCCGCTGGCGCAGCGTATCGAAGCGCCCCTTCCGTCCCGTAATGATCTTGTGGGTGTAGGCCTGATGCCCGACGTCCCAGACAAGGCGGTCCCGTGGCGTGTCAAAGACGTGGTGGAGGGCAAGCGTCAGCTCCACCGTTCCCAGCGAGGAGGCCAGATGCCCCCCCCGTTTCGAGACGGTTTCAATCATCATCTCCCGGATTTCCTCCGCAAGAAGGTTCAATTCCGCCATACCAAGTCGCCGAATATCTTCAGGATCGTTTACTTTTGCAAGTATCCCCTGTTTTTGTTCTTTCATCATGGTCTTTTCAGGACCTCCGTTCCAGGATATACTGAGCTATGGCTCGCAATTGCGCTGCCCGGTCGTCAAAAGATGCAAGCGATGCGATGGCATCCATGACGAGTTCCGCTGCCTGGGCGCGCGAGGCATCAATCCCCATCAGGGCCGGAAACGTAACCTTCCCGCGGGCCGCATCGCTTCCGGTCCCCTTCCCGAGCAGGAGCGGATCACCCTCGACATTAAGGATATCATCGGCGATCTGGAACGCAAGGCCGATCTTCCCGCCATAATCGGAAAGGGCGGCGAGCGCCTCCTCCCCGGCCCCGGCGAGGATTGCGCCCGCCCGGATGGAGACACGAAGCAGCGCGCCCGTTTTTCGCCGGTGGATGGCGTAGAGGGTTTCCAGCCCCACCGCTTCCCCTTCCGCACGTATGTCCAGAACCTGCCCTCCGACCATGCCGCGATGGCCTGCCGCTTCCGCAATCTCGCAGGAAACATCGAGAAGTCTCTCCGGCGGTATTCCCGGCATATTTTCCCGACTGGTCAGAAGGCGGAAGGCTTCCGTCAGAAGGGCGTCGCCGGCAAGGATCGCAATGTCCTCTCCGAAAACCTTGTGCGAGGTGGGTCTGCCCCGGCGGAAGTCGTCGTTGTCCATCGCGGGCAGGTCATCGTGGATGAGCGAATAGGTATGGATCATCTCAAGCGCGCATGCCACCGGCAGGACCGCTTCAGCCTTCCCGCCAACCACCTCTGCGGCGGCCAGGCAGAGGATCGGCCGAATCCTTTTTCCCCCGGCCAGAAGGCTGTAGCGAATGGCCTGGAAGATCACCGGAGGATCGTTCTGCCCGCCGGACAGATTGTCTTCGAGAGCGCTATCAACGAGCGCCTTTCGCTCGCTGAGATAGGTGACCAGGGAAAAGTCAGGATTCACGTTCTTCCCCCGCAAACGGTCTGGCAACGAGCTCACCCTCTTCCCTGAGCAGGAGCTCCACGCGCCGATCGGCCTCATCCAGCTTCTTCGCACAGAGCCGGGAAAGCTTGATCCCTTCCTCGAAGGCCTTGAGAGACTCCTCCAGCGTCATCTCCCCCGCCTCCATCCGGCGGACAATCTCCTCCAACCTCTCCAGCGACTCTTCAAACTTCTCCTTGGACATCAGATTGCTCCTTGAATATTTCGGTGATGATGGCGTTCAGACTCCCTGAGGCGAGGCGGATGTCGATCTCCTGTCCGGGTGCAGCTTCTCCAGCGCAACGGATGATGAGACCGGGGGAGACCTTCCCACGAGCCAGACGCGTGATGCTGTACCCCCGGCCGAGGACGGCCAGCGGACTCAGCGAGGTCAAAAGCGCCATCGCGCCATGCGCGCGGTTTTTTTTCAACGTGGCCTGTTTCTCCCAAGCCGCACATAGGGTCTTCCCGAGGCCCTGCATCCCCATGCGGCTCTCGACGATCCGCAACCGGGGGTTCCGGTGTTCAAGGCGGATTTTCAGATGCTCCCATGCCTGTCGATGGGTCTCCCGCAGGCGGGCGACGGAAAGCCCCATCCGTTCGAGATGATCGTCGAGCGCGATCCGGGCATCTGCGAGACGCCGCTTCGGGTCCCGGAGCCTTCCCTGGAGATCGGCGATCCGTTCTCGCCGCCGCCCCTTATTCTGACGCAGGCGGCCAATCAGCCGAAGGCGTAACTCCCGCACCGTTTCCAGAAGTTCCGCGCAAAGCGGGACAGCCAGTTCAGCAGCAGCCGACGGGGTCGCCGCCCGGAGATCGGCGGTAAAATCGGCGATCGTGAAATCCGTCTCATGTCCGACGGCCGAGATAACAGGAATCCGCGACCGGGCGATCGCCCGCGCCACCCCTTCGTCGTTGAACGGTGCAAGATCCTCCAGCGAGCCGCCGCCGCGGGCGAGGATAATAACGTCAATGCCGCCCGCAATTTGGAGATCCCCAAGGGCGCGGATGATCTCCGCGGGCGCCTCCGCCCCCTGGACACGGACCGGGGCGATCAGGATGTCCACCGACGGAAAGCGGCGGCGGGTGACGGTCAGGATGTCCCGGATGACGGCGCCGGTCGGCGAAGTGACGACGCCAATCCGCGCAGGCAGGAATGGGATCGGTTTCTTGCGGGTCGGATCGAAAAGCCCTTCCGCTTCAAGGCGCGCCTTGAGCTGTTCGAATGCCTTCTGCAGAGCCCCCAAGCCTCGCGGCTCGACAACGTCGACAATAAGCTGGTACTCGCCGCGGGGTGGATAGACCGTGATCCGTGCCCGGCAGACGAGGCTCATCCCTTCCTCAATCGCGAAAGCGGCGGGCCGGTTCCAGCCGCCGCCGAATGGGCTTCGGAAGATCACCGCCCGGATCTGGCTTTTGATGTCCTTGAGTGTGAAATAGACGTGTCCCGACGCAGGGCGGCGCAGGTTCGACACCTCCCCCTCCACCCAGACGACGGCAAGCCCCTCCAGAATGGCCTTGATCCGGTCGTTGAGTGCCGAAACAGTCAGAATTTCTTTCAAGTTTCCGCTATCCATGGTGAGGAACTATCAGATATCGGCTGCCGTGACAAGATCGAATTTGCAGGGAAGAATTTCAGAGGATGATCACGGTCATGTCAACGCCTCAGATTTGTATGAATAATTCTAGCGCCGTCGAAACCGTTGAAATTCGTCGAAGAGGCGGTGCTGTACGCGCCGATGTTTTCCGTCAGCAGATAATCCCCAATCTCCAGATTCCCGGGAAGCTGCACCGACAGGGAGATCTTGTCGAAACTGTCGCAGGTCGGTCCGACCACGGCGCACACCTCCATTTTCCCGCGCCGGAAGGCGCTGAAATTGGGCTGCCAATGGTCGTAAACCACGCCGGAAAAGGTATGGTAGACGCCGTCGTTGATGTAATAGAAGAGCTTTCCGTCTCTCCTGGATTTGCCGACGATCTCGGTGATCAGCGTGGCAGCAGTCGCGACCATGAACCTTCCCGGCTCCGCGATGATCTCGATATCTTCGGGGAACAATCTGTTGCATTCGGTGTCGATGAGGTTTGCCAGCTTTTCGAATTCGACGACCTGCCCGTCGTAGGGGACGGGAAACCCGCCGCCAATGTCCAGAATCTTCAAGGGATGCCCCTTTTTCCTGGCATCCTGGAGTATCGTTGAGGCGATGGCCAGCGCTTCCGTGTAATTGTCGAAATTCGTGCACTGGCTACCCACATGAAAGCTCACTCCTTCAACCACAAGCCCCTCGTCGCTCGCCTGACGGATCAGATGGTCGGCATCTCCGGGCTCCGCCCCAAATTTCGAACTCATCTCGACCTGCGAACCGGTGTCGGGCACCTTCAGCCGGAGAATCAAACCGGCCGTATCGCAGCACTCCTTTATTTTCTTCAACTCATCGCTATTGTCGAACGTGACCAAGGGCCGGTACCGTTTGATCTTTCCCAGCGTCTCTTTGTCTTTGATGGTATTGGAAAAAATAATCTTATCCCAGATAAACAAATCCTGATCTTTTTCTTCAAAATGATTGATGTATTTGTATATCTGCATGAATTCGTTGTAAGATGCGACGTCGAAGCTGGATCCTTCCAGAAACAGAGTCTTGATGATCTCCGGATGGGAATTCGCCTTTACCGCATAATAGCATTGAACCCTGGGCAGATTTTTTTTAAAGGTCCGATAACTATCCCTCAGCTTCCGGTGATCCAGGATAAACAGGGGCGTTCCGTGCTGTTCTATCAGTTTGAGGATTGATTTTTTCATGTTTATTATTTCACCGGGATCTTTTTCATGAGTCGTTTCAACTGCTCCGCCTCTTTGTTGTTTTCCAGATAGGATTCCACCAGCTTCTCGTGCAGCTCCGCACCGCGGTGGTAAAGCCGTTTAAGTTTTTTTGCTTTGGTCGTATGCTT
>CAIUXU010000189.1 GCA_903903205.1 uncultured Syntrophobacterales bacterium | reverse complement strand
GAGTGCATTGAGGATCTGGAGCGCGCCCTGGAGGACAGTGAAGGTATCCGCATCCGGTTTCGCGCTGACCGACCCGAGGGCGACGGCGCCAGCCAGGGACTTTCCTGAGCAGCAGGCAATCGCATCCAACTCCGACTCGACGACGACGAACGCGCGCCGCTCCCGCCCGAGTAGCATCGTCGGCATCGCCGAACCCGGAAGGACGTAATAGGGCGCGGGCCATTGTTCTGTCCGATGGTGTTCCGGGCGGCGGATCCGAATCCGTTGGATGATACCGCCGGAGATGTAGGGGATGACTAGGCCGCGCGGGATGCAGAGCGCCTTCGGTCGACCATCCGCCTTGAGAATTTCCGGCAGGCCCCACGATTTTCGGGGGCGGTAGAGGTCTTTTCCCGTCTCTCCAGGATTCCAGCCGAGGCATGAGGACACCACCGCGTCATGATTTATGCCCCTGGCAGCCAGCCACACGAGGATTTCCTGGTTGTTTTCGATGCACCCTTGCGCCCAGGCGACCAGTTTACCCGCGTGCTCTTGCCATAAATCGGCAGGTGAGGCGTGAGAGACCGGCGCGAAGACCGGCTTTGTCCGCTGCGGAGGAGGCGTTTTAAAGTCATTCCGCCCGGCAGGCAGATCGATCCGCAACTCAGCGCACGCATCCCGGAACGACAGACCGCAAAAATCCCGCAGGTACTGAATGTTGTCGCCCGTCTTCCCGCAGCCCCGACACCAATACGCGCCCTTCCCCTCGTTCTGTTCTGGCCACACATGAAAGCGATCATCCCCGCCGCAAGCCGGGCAAGGCCCTTGCCACTCCCCGCCGTTGGTGCCGGATGCTTTTTTCAAGACGACATTTTTCATGGCCAGGTCGAGCGTATTCATTTCGCCTCTACAAACAAAATACATGGTTTGAAATTCTGGCTTTTTCCTCTTTTTTCTCTCTTTTTTTCTTCTATATATTTAATTTCATTACAATAAAAACAATATACAATAAGCTCCCCCCTTTGGAGATACATAGTAAGGGATGGTCTGTCCCTATGGGGCCGAAAATTTAAAATAATCATTTTTCAAGGAGAATAAACCTACGTAGAACCCTCCAACCATGTATCCCAAAACACACCCAAACCAACTATCTACAGCTATTCCCGATAGATAAGTGGTAAATGCTGCGCGGGGCAACCGTGCACCGAGACCGGGCCGTGTCTGCCGTTTTGACATGGTTACATGGTTAGGTGACGCAATTTCATTTTTTTTGAATAAATTCATTTTTCTGAAAATTCCTCTCATTTACACACCCAACTGTGTATCATCCGGGGGAGCATCCTTCACATCGATGCCGATATATTCAACGATGCCGTTGACGCGGTGCTTCTCAAAAACCCGCCCGAGCTGCTTGCCGAACGCGGTGATGGTCGGTTCCTTTTTTTCGCGCGAGTCAACATTCTCTTTGTACCAGGCGATGTAGCGCTGGTAGATCACCTTGGATAAAACCTTGGCGGCAGGGGTGAGCACACAACAAGCCTCGATGAAATCGCCGAGGAGATCCTCGTTGCGCCGGTATTCAGCCGCCGCGTTGGTCACTTCCTGTGGAGGCATCAAGCCCTGCTGCTGCCAGAACAGACAGCCGCGCAGCAGCCAGGCGAGAATTCCCGGCGCCTCTTTACGGACTTGATCATCGAGATCCATAATGGCCCGGCGCTCATGCGCCTCGATAGGATCGCGGTTCACAAAACTGATATCAAAAGGAATCAGGTGCATCCGCTCCCAGAACGACCTGTCATTGGCCGGGGCCGAGGGCTGGATATTGGTCTCGATCATGATCTTTTGCGTCGGTGCAAAGCGGACTTCATACTTGTCGTTCGGGTGCCTGCCAACCAGGGTATTCTTGCCGGTGAGCTTCTTGATTTTTGCGGTGCTGAACTGTTGATTCTCTTCAATCTCAGAGGCGAACGACAGGCGGATACCCTTCAGCGACATGATGTCTGGGGATGGACCGGAGGAGGATTTGGAAAATCTTTGCGACAGAAGCATCTCGGACTGGATGGTGGCGGCCATCGCGCCCATCACATAATTGACAGTCTCGACGATGAGGCTACGGCCATTCCATCCGGTGCGGCCATACAAAACCGGAAAGACCTTCTGGTTGACGATGCCAGTGATGCAATACCCGAGCAGGCGCTGCATGTAGGCGACCATCTCTTTTTTGCCGTTGAAGATTTCGAGGAGGGATTTCTCCCAGAGGGGCGCCGGGTAATCAATGCCCAGAAATTCTATGGGGCTGGCCAGCGACAGATAATCGCCGGGGACGCCGGGATTCAGCAGGCCGGTGCGCAGATCCAGGACGCCATTTGCGCAGGGGAAAAGCCAAGGCTGCTGGTCGAACTCCTCACCCTTGATAGCGAGCGGGTTTTCTGGAAGCGTGTGGGCGAACTCCAGGCAGGCCGCCCGGCGCTTACCGGCTGCGCGGAGTGCGGAGGCGCGTTTGAGCAGACGGTCTTGCTGGCCCTCCAGCTTTTTTATCGGATCGCCCTTGGCATCGGCGCCCTTTGCTATCGCGTCGGAAACCTCAGAGGAGATTTTCTTGTACTCGCCGAGGTATAGCGCGACGACATCTTCCACGGCGGCCAGGGAGCGGTTCATCACGTCCTGCTGCCAGTAGTTGCCGTTCCACTCGTACCAAGTCGTCGTGCTTTTTGCGTACAGGAAGCGGCCCCGGAAAAGCGTCGCATAAAGAATCCCGTCGCCGAGTTCGTTTGCGAACAGGCAGTCATTGATGAGCTTGCGCGTCACCTTCGGCGCCTCATCCGCCCGGGGGATCCCCGCCGCCTCCTGCGCCACTCGTTCCTCCGTCAGCTTTTTGCTCTCGTCCCCGTCGTCGGTCATCCCTGCTCTCCCGTGGTCAAAAACCGTTTTCCCATTTTCCCACCAAAATCATAATTCACCCGGACCCATATTTTGGGGTTCTGCGTGCCGTATATCTGGAGGCACTGGCGGAGGACCCACTCGAATAGTTCCCCCGGTAGACACTTGATATGAATTCTATTCTGAGGGGTCGGGGGGGGGCAGGGCGAACCATGCTGGCTGGAAAGCGTGATCGTGATATTTCGTTGCACTATTTCACCTCAGGAATGGACGACCAACCATGATTGCGCCGACATTCGACACAGGTTTCTCGCGAGTAGATGGAGAGTGACCCTATGGAGCGGACGCCTCGTTTGAGCTGCATGTGGCCAGCGTCATCGATCTTTCGGGAAACCTTTTCGATGTGACCTGAGCAGAGATAGATGCTCTTTCCGTCTCTCAGATTCGCGTAGTATTTCGCTCTGAAATTCATGGCTTTTCCTCTTTGGTCTTTCGACAAAGATGTTTCAGTTGAAAATCAATAACCTTTCGCATGGTCAGGCGCTTTGAATTTCAAACATCTATATCCATGAGCTCCATTGTTTCGAATGGTTCAATATCCCAAGCGGTGTCGATCTCGAAACCGACGCTGCTCTTATATTTTGTCTGATCCAAGAGGTAACATTGATGATCAATCCCCATTTTCTCGGCCAGTTTTATCTCGTTCGATGTGCCCTTGCTTTTCCCGTCGTGAATAAATACGCTAAAATTGCAATCATTCAGAACATCTTTGCTTCTGTGCTCGAAGGCGCCGCGAAGGAATTTGAAATTCAAGAAATGCACTTTGAGCGGAATCGCTTTTTCCCTGGCAATTTGCCTTGCCATTTCACAAACTCCCTCGGGTTCTGCATGGGTAACGATTGTGGATGGTTTGTGTTTTTCGATTTCTTCCAGGATAATGATTCGGATGCGTTCGTCCTTTAGGGTTCGGCTGCCATGAAAAGAAAGATTGAATTGTCTTGTTTCCATTAGTTGACCTCCTTAAAGGGTTCGAGAAATTCTTTCTTTGAATCGACTGAAGGTTTGCAACATACCCCCCCGGGGGGGTCAACTTCCAAATCGCCATTCATCAAAAGGGCATATCCGGCGAGGTCTTTTTTGGGCTCTTCGCCGAAGGCGGTGGGGTCGGAGAAGAGGCGGCTCCATTTGTCCCAGGAACGGGCGAAGGCCAGGGCCAGGCCGTACTGATCGGCGCGTAGCTTGTCCGGGCATAAAAGCGCCAGCGCCTTTTCGCAGGTCTCAAAGGATCGCCCGTATGCCTGCTGCTTTTTGTCCACCAGGCGGCCGATCTCCGCGCCGACCTCTTCATATTTTCCGGGATGTGTTGTCAGGCCGATCATGGTTATGCCCTCCCTTTTGATTCATAGATGATCCGGTTCACATAGCCGCCGGTCAACTGGTCGTAGGCATCCATCCGGCGTTTCGCTTCTATGTCCGCTGCGGGGCTTGTGCCGACCCATTCTGTGGCTTCATCTGGGAAGCGTACCATTCCGCCTGTTTCGAGGAGGTATCCGACGCCCTGGTCGGTTTCGACAACAAACAGCCAGCGGCGTTTCATCACAAGCATTCCTCCCAATAGTAGTCGAATTCCTGCGAGGTTCCGTGCCAATACACGATGGACGAATCATCGAAGACAGTGACCTCGTTGGTTATGAAGTTGGCGGACTGAATATGGCCGACCACGCCGCGGTTTTGACGGAGGCGGTACGGTTCGTCGGAAACAGTGACGCCATCTTTCCAGGAATGGTTCACTGCTTCGCCTCCGGTGGTTCGGGGATCAGGTTTGTAGGCGGCGGAATCGGGACTGCGTACCATGAACAAAACCCGAGGATCAGCGATAACAGGACGCACACAAAAGCGATATCCGTCGCGGCCTGCTTTGGGTCGTCCATCCCTTGTAGAATTGCTTGCCTTGCCTCTTTCATGTCATCCTCCTTTAAGGTTGGCTGGGGCGGTTGGTTTACACCCCAGCCTTCCAGAGAAGTTTTCGCCCCCTGGTTTCAATCGGCTACTCCAGGAACCCGCCTGCCGTCTCTCCGGCTGTCTCGCCGTACGATTGCTCAGCAGTTTGTCGCCGTGCTGCCGGTGCGATCGGTTCCCGAGGCTCCCATGCGCTGTGCGTTGGCGTAGGCGTTCCCGCTCGGTCCGGGTCTTGACGTTCTCCGGTGTCTGTCAAGATTTCCACGTTTCGCGACCTGTACTCTGGTCACTGGGTTGTCCTCCAGCTCCGGTGGAAGAAGGCTGTTGGGCGTCTGTGATGCGGCCCATAACGCGACGGTTTTTCGATCTCCCCGCTCGATCGCGTCACAAAGCATCTGGTCGGCAATATCCGGTGGTTTGCCAAAAACTATACAGTGTTCAAGGCGTTCGATTCTGTCTTTAAGTGCTTGAATTTCGTCGCGTTCGTTCATGGAGAGCCCCCATCAAAAACTAAGTGGACATTGTTCTCGTTGCTACAATTAATCCGCAGTGCTTAAATACTTCCGCGCATCAAAAGTAGCCTCGTGGAGGATCTCGGCAGTGGTCAACAATAACGACATTGACAGCTTTTTTTTCTGCTGCGAGGAGAGCTTATCCACTTGTTTTTTCGTCGCCTCGGGGAGTCTGAATGTGAACGTCTCATCCAGTTTGTCTATTTCCGCGATGGTGATGGGCGTATTAAATTGCATCATGTTGGGCCTCCTGGGGATGGTTGTTTACCTGCACAAAAACCACTGCTGTTTTTATCAGACTCAAAAAAAATATCGAACGGGACCTTATGGGCGTTCACGATCTTCAATAGAGAAAGTACGGATGGCACCTGCGTTCCGTTTTCCCATTGAGATACTAACTGTCGTGTTACATTGCCACCAACGCTTTCCGCGAAATCCTTCAGGCTCATCCCCTTGGATGCCCTGAGCACTTTAATCGAGTTTCGGCTGAATCTTTGCATTGTCCCTTCCTTGTTCGAGCATTGGGGTAGAATAATACCGCAGAAATTTTAAATTGCAAGAAAAATATTACGGTGTATAGAAGAATCATGGAAAAAATGGTTGAACTCGTAAAAAATGAATTGAGCAAAGGGCTTACGCAGATGGGCCTGGCGAAGAAAATAGGTATCAGCCAGGGCGGAATCCAGGATATTTTATATTCAAAAAAAAACTTCACTTACGAGACTCGAAAAAAGGTTGCCGATTATTTTCATATTCCCATCACGATGTTGTATGACGAACCCGCCGAAGCTCAGCGGTTCGGAAAAATTACCGAACGGAGGGACGACGAATTGGTGATGTACAAAAAGATATGTGCCTCACAAGAGGACACAATAGAATCGCAAGCAAAAACCATCGCACTTTTAGAGAAAGAAAACGCACGGCTTTCGGCACTTCCCAGGCCGATCGTGGTGTCCGAGGTCAACGAATCGCAGGAACAACACCGCGTCTCGATGTGATATCAACACCAGCTCCAGAATCTGGACGCGATTTCGATCTGTACCCCATCCACTATGGACCCCACGGCATGGTGAATGGGACGGGGCAATTTTACAGCAGAACAGGCGTGGGGATGTTCAAAACGGGGAAACTCGTTGATTTCAAGCCATATCGAGACATGGCCATCGGGAACCAGATCACGGCCAATCTGGCAGCCGTGCGGGCTGCAATCCTGTTCCGCTGCGCGGACGGATATATGGAGATCGATCTGGACGGAAATGTCATTGAGTGCAACCCCGCCTATCTAATCATGAGCGGGTATGATCGGGCCGCTGTTATCGGCCGACCGCTACGCACGTTCGAGGTGCTGCTCCAAACTGATTTCGCCCGGATTCGCAACACGGGGCAGGGGCGATTTATAAACGTCCACCGGAGAAGCAACGGCAAAAATTTGGCCGTGGAGTGCGTCATCCAGTATTACACGGATCTGTATATGGTGGGTGGCGTATTTATCGCGTTTTTCCGCGACCGATCGGCAGACGACACGGAAATAAGGGAGACCCTATCTCTTTTAGCGGATGCCGAATGGTCGCTCGTGCGAGCGAAAGCCGCGCTAGAACAAATGGTTGACGCGGAAAAATACGAACAGCTCACCCAGGAGATGAATGCACACACACACACACACACACACTGCAAGCATTATGCCACATTACCGGCAGACACGGTTATTATTTAACGTTTAATTAATTGCCTGGACTTTGAAACTATGGCCTTAACCACCAAATGCGCGAAATGCCGACATCGTGTCCCTCAGCAAGCGACCACTTGCCCGGCCTGCGGTTCTACCGCCATGCGTTATGGCATCGACTACTGGCCAAGCGGCAGAGCCGGAGGGCGCAAGCTTTTCACGCTGCCCGAGGGGATCAGCCCGGAGGCGGCAAAAAAGGCAGAGGCAACATTTAAGGCCCGAAAATCTACGATGGCGGTAGATATGCACGGTGCGACGGTTGCGGACCTGTTTCCGGATTATCTGTCGTGGTATAAACTCCACCGTGCGCCTACCAGTTACAAGGATGTATCGTTGTCATGGGAAAAGACATTTCAGAAGATCCTGGGCAGTTATCAGGTCCGGGATATATCCGCTGAACACATGACTATATATCAGCAAGCCAGGACGGGGATGGAAACGGTAAAAAACCGTACAATTAATAAAGAACTGGACTATTTTGGTGGGTTTCTGAAATACCTGCGGCGAGAAAAGAAAATAGATATCGCGCGAATCGACTACGAAAAACTGCCCAGCAAGCGACCGCTGCCGACCATCCTTTCGGCGGCAGAGGTCGCCGCGATCATGCAGGCTGCGGAGCGCGAACCATTCTACCGGGCATTTTTCCTTTGCCTTTATGCGCTCGGGTTCAGGGTGAATGAGGTTCGCTTGCTTCGTGTGGAGGATTTCGATTTTGCAAGTCGCACGGTACGGGTACGGCAGAAGGGCGGGAGTGAGAAGACACTGCCGCTGAGTGAGCAGGTAGTGGAGGCGGTCAAGGATCTGGTTGAGCTGTGGCCGATGGAGGCTGGCGCTTATCTGTTCGCGTTGAAGCGCTCAGGGGCTCCAGTAGGGGATGTAAGGGCGGCGATTGCTCGAACATGCAAGCGGGCAGGCGTGACCAAGAAAGTGACGCCACACCTTTTCAGGCACAGTATCGCCTCACATTTGATGGGCTCCGACGTTAATGTTTCTATCATCCAAAAGTTCCTCGGCCACTCTCAGATTTCCACGACACAGTGGTATTCGCACGTCTCGATGGGAGATTTAAGGCGCGCTCAACAATTAATTACGGACGGCGGTCTCTACACAAACCCAGCATTGACGCGGGTTCCCGGGTCTGACTCTACCGAAAAACGTGGAACTATTTAATATTAGGAATATAAGACTGGACTTTTAATCCGTTGGTCGCGGGTCCGATTCCCGCACGACCCACCACCACAAAGGGTTTCCCAAGGAGGCCCTTTTTCTTTGGTCGCTACAAGTCGCTACATTTTCCCTCTCTCCATCCTCGCCCGATCCTCATGATCCCTGATAGCGACATACTCCCGCAGGCTCCTAATAGATCGGTGACTACGAAGTGACTACAGCGGGAGAATCCTTGCCGGACTGTTAATCCCACAACAAGACTTCCACCAGGAAGCCTTGTTGTGGGTATTTACGGGTATTTACAGTCCCAATCCTTCCTTCTCCACCCTGCCCCACGTCCGGCACTCCTCGACCCAATCGTTATATGCTCCGGTTTCTGTACTCGGGCCGATCCGGAGCATCTTGATCTCGTCGTTGACGGAGTATCGCTCTCGGATACGATCCACGACGCGCTGGTTGATCAGGGCGACGTGGGGGGAGGCAGCCTTGATTGCGGCAGCCAGGTCGTCGGTCAACGTGACCTCCTCCACCGTGATCTGTTCCGGCTGCGGCGGCAGGATGATGCTGTCTGGCACGCTGACATAGGTATCGCCGTCGATGGTACACAGTTCCGTGATTCTCTCCTCACTGCCCTCCCGCCCATAGTCCGGTTCAAGCAGGCAGTGTGTCGTTACAGCGTCGGTAAACTTCCGGTACTTGCAGATTCTGGCCATTTTCAATCCCCTCCTTCAAGATTCCCATCAACTTTTCTCCAAGAAATCGCTATCGCTTAGGCTAAATGGGGTAACAGGCCACCCGCAAACCCACATAGTCGCCGGAGCTGCCCCGCGAACTGTAGAAATTGGCGTACCAAACCCCCGCAGCCGAGTAGTTGCTCCAACTGTAGCACGCGAACAGAAACATCTCGTTCTGGATATACTGATAAAAAGAATCCTTACCGAACAGGTTTGTCCCGGTAGCATCCACGGCAGCGCCATTGACAGGAAAGCCAAGCCCTGTCAGATTCCATCCCGCGCCAGAAAGCGCCTCAGAAAGAACTTGGTTGACGCCGGAACCGAACCGCATCCCAAACCCAAACCCCGATTTGAACGGAGGGGCAAAAATGTCCATCATCGCCGCCACACCTGTGGCGCCACAGTGATCGGTAGCTATCGTGTTGCCGCCTGTGAACGACTTCATGGCGGTCGCCTTCTTGGCCGCGTAAAAAATCCCTTTGGTAGCTGTCCCGCCCGACGCCCATGCGCTTAACGCACTTGAGTCAAGGACTATGGTGAATTTCTTCGGATCGGCAGTGGTGGAAACGCTCCACATGTCGTTATTAACGGCGGTTGCAAGCGTTCCCGCAGCGATTGCGAGAACCTGGACAAAATCTCCCGTCGTCAGCCCGTGATTCGCTGAGGTTGTAATTTCGCATGGGTTGGCGGCGCTGACACCCGTGATCGTCAGCGTGGAAGCAATGCAGGTTATCCCGATGCTCGGCTCATACATCAAACCATTCAGGTCTGCGATCCCGCACGCTTGGCCGTTGTGAGTCGTCTTGGCGAAAGCCACACCTGACCCGGTACGTCCACAGTTGCTGTAACCATCACTTGCATATTTGACCAACGTATCGTCCGTGTCTCCGAGAGCGGCACTGTTGCAGCCCTTTGGGAAGTTTGTTGTAGCAGAGTACCAGGCGCACCAGGTATCGTTTTGCGAATACTGCCCATGAGCCATGGCAAGCATCGCCAGCGCCGCGCCCTGGAACTGAGACCGCTCATGGAAAATCGAATTGGCGTTGACGTTTCCGTTGACGCCATCACGGCGATGGGCGAGATCGATTGTGGAGTAGTAGTAATTTGCGCCGCCCGTCAGATCTGTGAAAGGATTGTGTGCGGCAGACATGCTCAGCGGTTTGCCGTTTGGAAGCGAGGAGGCGACAAACCCCGACCCGAGGGCATTCTTGCTACATTTGTACTTGTCGAAAAAGAAACCGGGTTGCGAGACGCCGCCATCCCAAAAGGCCCGGTGCATGGCATAGCCGCCCACGTTCGCCGCAGCCTCGTTGGCAAAGGTTTCCGTTCCGCGAATGGCGATGGAGTTTTTGTTGTGTGTGAGCAGGTTTTTATTGAAGTCGAAATCCGCGCCGAACCCCCGGCAGCACTCGCCTGTGGACGCTGTCGCTCCGGCATACCCGCTGGAATCAATCGGGATCGTGAACGAATTCGGGTCTGCCGCTACCGTGATGGTATGGACCAGGCCATTCAGGACGGTCCAGCCAGTCCCCGCGACATTAAAGATATAAATTTTGTCGCCATTGATCAGACCATGCGCCGGCAGATCAATCTGTGTCGGGCCGCCTGCACCCGATTTGGCGGCGGTGAACTGTTTTGCGGCGGACGTGGCCCAGGAGTGCAGCCGATAGAAGAATTTCGGCACATAGACCATGATCGAACCGTCGGAAAACGTATAATTTCCATAATTCACATGGCCGAGCTGGTAGCAGCCGAACATCGGCGTCATCCCAGGCGGCAGGTTTGTCTCTGGACAGATCCCGACACCGAATCCACACTCACCGGGAACGCCGATCCGGTTGATGCCGTTGTTCATGGCGACGCCCGTCCTGATCTGCGCGTACGTGATCTTCTTTGTAACCCCGCCCTGGTCGACCACAAAAACGTCCGACTCCGCGGGGGCCGTAACCGCTGGGTATTTACTCATTTTTGGCATGGTGTTCCTCCTTATGATTTAATTAATGGCTTTTTCATGCTTCCACTGCCTCCATGGACTCCAGGAAAGGACTTGCCGACGCCCAATATGTGATAGCGCCGACGATGAACTGGTCACTGGTCTCCTGCCCATAAATGCAGGTATCCCCGCACCGAAGAAACAGGTCCATGTTGCACCGTACCCGTCGCTTGCCGTCCGCGGACTCGGCATAGTAACTGACCCCCTCGACGGTGACCTCTCTCGGGTTTGTGGACTCTACCGTCCGGTGGCCTGATAATGTGATGGACTCGCTTCTGCCGCCGCGGGCCACTTGGATGCTCTCATAGTCCACGGTCATCATCTCTACCGTGGTCTCGCTTCCATCCTCGTAGCGGTACCCTTTTCTGAGCGTAATGTCTCCGTTGGTTCGCGCCACGATCAGCGGTCCGTAAATGGTGACGTTGTCCACGACGACCGACAAATAGCTCGGCTCACCGTCTCGCGCCCGGCCTTGCCAGGATGAAATGGGCAACTCCAGATCATCCAGGTCGTCATCGGCGCCGATCAGATAACACCGGTAACACACCCGTTTCTTTGCTGACAGGCTGACCGGGATCGCCCACTTGTGGGCAGGGTCTCGCGCCGTCAACTCCATGCTCGCCGCTTCCTCTATCTCGCGCAGGGGAAGCAGGCCGGGGAAGTATCCGGGGCCTATGCCGCGCAGCACGGCATCCAGGGGGTGATCTACTTCGTTGCGCCTCCATGGCGCATGGCCTTCCATCGGCGTTTCTGCGGTCGGGATGCCATAGACGTTGTAAGCGGGAGCCCGGGGGGTCAACGACATCATCAGCCGAGGCAACCCTCGCGGGTCTTCTACCCATCCGACAACGCCTTCTCCTGCCGTAAAGCCGCCGCCCATCCAAAACGTAGCCGTACCTGACGCAACCGTGTGGGCGAGTGAGCAATTCTCGACGTACATGGCGCCGTCATCGGCATGCAGCGTCCACGGGGCGGACTTGTACGGAACTTCGTTAACTTCGCCTTCCCAGCTATCCAGGACGAGTCCGTTCTTCGTCTCTCCCGTTGCCGTAAAACCATCATGTCCGAGGATCGCAAGCGCGGTGGTCCCGTATGGATCGCCATTCGTATCGGTTCCGCCGAAGCCTATCCGCCCGTCTCCTGCGATACTAAGCGTTTCTGTGGTAAGAGATAGCCCCGTCCACTTAACATCCCCTGCAAGAAATAACTCTACGGATGCAAAAGTAAAATCTCCGTAGAGGCCCAAGGCGTTGTCGAGCGGACTGTTGCGGCTGTCGTAGCGGAGGGTGGCATTTTCAGTATCCAGCACCGGGGCCGTCAAGTCCGGCTCCCCGCCACGGTAAACAAAAATTTCACAGGTGCTCCATTCGGTCCCCTCGCGAGGCGTCACAGACAAAACGGAATCGCCAAGCCAAATGCCCATAGGGTATTCTGAGTAACCTGTATATAAGCTGAGAGATTGGTAAGCACTAATATTATACCCGTTGGAGATGAACCTGGCGGCGTTTCCCCATGAGAATCGGTCCACGTTAACCAGATCGCCGTGCAGTGTACAATTTGCCGCATCGAAAGAGAAGCTTACCGGGGTGCAATCTGGATCAACAATCAGCAGACAATCCACCCTGGCGGCGCCGCCGTATGTCTGGATGGTCGCGCCGCCGGAGTTTTCGTCGAAGTGGGCCGTGTCCCCGCGTAACGGGACCGAGAACCCTCCTGTCCCGCCTGAAGCATCAGACCAGTGGGCCGTCTGGACAAAGTATCCCGACCCGCCCACCCAATATCGATCCACGGGATCGTTCGGCGTTTCTACCGTGAGCGTCGGCCCGTAAGCAATGCCGCCATCTCCATCCGAGAAATGGACAAACGGTCGCACCCGGTACGATGTCCCCTGATCCATCGGGGATGACCTTTCCCAGTCAAACGTCATTTCAAACGGGGATGGGCCGGGGTCGCCGCCGTCTATCACATAGTTATCGACATACTGCGAGTAGACCGGATCGCCTGTGGTTCCCTCGACATAGAGAAACCCGTAATCAGCGATCGTGTGGCCTCCCGCAGACGTCATCGTCGCAATGCAGGTAAAACTATGCGCTGCGATCTCGGCTACTTCATCAAATGTCAGGACAGGATCTGCCAACTCGGTCTCCTTCTTACTTCGCGGTTTCTGATGTAAGTATCCTGCCCGCCATAGGAGCGGTCATCCTTGCAGGCGCAGGAGGGCCATGTGGGTTTTGAGCCTGTGTTTGCAAAACTTCAAGGACCCTGGTGACTGCTGCCAAGTTTTCCGCCATTGATGCGATGATCTTTTCCAAATCTGCTTGTTCCATCTCTTCTCCTCCTATGGGTTCAATCTGTTTGTTGAGGGAACGTAAGCGAGGCCGAGGATTGCGCTCTCGCTGGTTCCGAGCGCCGCAGCGAGCGTGCCGAGATACGGCGACCCGCCACGGAAAACCTTCTTGATCAGCCCGGATGATCCGTTGATGACGAACCCGGCCACCTTCGCCGTACCGATGCTGAAATCCATCCACCTGAACAGGATGTTGTCCGGTTTTTCGGGGTTGATGGCGTAACAGTCGAGCGTGGTGTCATACGCAACGTATGTCCGATCGCTATTTTCGCTCGTAAATGTATACGGGTATTTGTGCAGTTCACCTGTCGTATCCTCAAACAGCAGGCAGATATTGGGGTCGTAGGTGTCATCCATTCCAACCGGGCATGCTGTCTTCGCTTTGCTTATCGCGGGCGCCGTAACGCAACTCGATACTTCATAGCCGCCGCCCGTCCCTGTGTCGGGATTGTAAGGGACATTCTCAAAGGAGACGGTTGACTCTTGGTAGACTTGGAAATCGGGCTCTTCCGGGTCTGTCCATTCTATCTTCAAATGGTAATCGGCGAGTCCCGTTCCTGTTCCGCCGTCGATATCGCCCTCCACCCAGGTCCAGCCCCACGCCTCCGGTGAAGAGGTGATGATATGATACCACTCGAACCGGTAGTGGCCGCTATCCACCCAATTTTTTTGCGATCCCGACAGGATGTTGGTTCGTGTCGTGGTGTATGTGTAGTTTCGTCTGTACTGGCTATTCGGTTCCGTGCGGGTAATAATCTCGGGGTTCGCCGGGACCGAATATTCGGCCGTAAACGTGCCCTCTGCATAGTGGTACTCGTACCCGTAACAGCCATCCTCGTCAGAGACCCGCACATCGTACAGCGCCTTGAAATCCCCCAACAGCGTATCATGGATGAAATACAGATGGATTCCGGGGATATCTTCAAATTCTGTAACCAACACCTTGTCTCTGGGGTATCCGAACCACCACTCTTTGGTGCCTGACTCGTCTGCAATAATGACGTTCCCGTCCGTATCCACGTAGCCGAGTCCTGAGTACGGCCCGACTACCCGGTTTTCGAGCGCATTGTCTCCGAGATGGAACCCCTGCACCCACCCGTTAATAGCCGTGTAAATTGTGGCGTTGTCATCCGAAAAATTTACCGACGGGTGCGATATGACCCAGTTCCCAAGCAGGTCCGCTGCCCCGTAAAATGGGGTGGTCGTCGTTTGTCCGGGGAACATCTCATAGAAAATGTTGAGCAACGGGTCGAGGATGTACCAGCAGGTCGTCCATAGAGCATCCTGTTGCTGGCTGGACGATAGCACCCAACCCCAGCTATCCACAAAAGCCCAGTTCATTCCGATCTGCCGTCGCCTGCCGGTGTACGCAAGGCCCAGGGCATTCGTCAGGCTGGCGTTGGCAACGACCCGATCGCTTTTGGTATCCAGGGCAAAGTCGCCTATCGTCGTCTGCACAACGAGCCAGGCGTGGCCGATCACATTTGCTTCGACGACTCCCCCTTCCAGATGGATCGCGGACGCCGGGTATCCCATGTCCAGGAGTTTCTGCGCCTTTGTCAACGCAAAGTCCTCGCAGTCGCCTGACTCCCCCACGCCCATGAAGCGCCAGTTGTCATTTCCAACGGGGTCTGAAACGTAGGTGTGCGCGTGGTTGACTTCCTCGTTCACGTGGTTCAAGTCGGTCAGCACTTGTGCGGTGGACGTAATCTGCGTGCTTGCGGTATTCGTTACCAGCGGGTGCGACGGGTTTGCGGCAAAGAACGCCGCCCCGCCGACAAACGGTTGCGGGTTAAGCCATAGCGATGTCGCGATAAAATAGAGCTCCCGCGTCCCTGTCGTCCCAACATCGTGCATGAATCGCTTGCTGAACCACGTCACCGGGGTGCCCGCTGAGTTTCCGTGGTACGCGTCGGCGTTGCTCCGGGAGGCGAGCAACTTCACCCCGCCCGATCCTATATTCACCAACTTTATTCCGCTTGTCGTGAACACAAAATAATCTGCTGCCGGCAACGCAACGCCTCCGGGACCGACCGGGTGATCCTCGAACCCGATCACCCTGGGGGTCGCCCAGCTCTGGTTTATGAACTCGACTACGACCCTGTCGCCGGGGTTGAACACTTCCGCGTTGCAGTCCATATAGACGATCGGGACGTTTGATAGCGATGTCTCCCTGTTAATGTCCAGAGACTGTACCGAGCTCAGGGCCGAAACCAGGTTGAGCGCGCACGTATTCCCCGCCGTATCGACTGTGGTCAAGACGCCTATGCGGCACGTCGGTTTATACTTCTGCCATGCCGCCAGTAGCGCGAGGTTGACAAACGTCCCTGTCGCCTTGTTTAATCCGACGTGCTGAATGATTCCGGTGGACTCGGTCACGGAGCCTCGCGGCCGGATGATGATTTGCGAATCGACGCCGTTCACTTCTATGGTTCCCGCAGTCGATCCTGCAGCCAGGACTTCCGTAAGGTCCGCGCACCATACTCCGGTGCGCGCAACAACCTCTGTCGCCTTTGTCAGCATGTCCTGCTCTTTCTTCAGCGCTTCCTTGCTGAGCAGGAGTGCCGCGCTTTTACGGATAGAGGCCTCCAACGCTTCTTGAGCCCTCAAGAGCGCGCTTCGGCAAGACTGTACCGCAGCCGGGGGCGCCGTACTCAACGCGCTCGCGGCTGCGGCGACCGCCGAGCGGGCGGTCAACGTCGCGGTAGCCGCCTCTGGTATATATTTTGTGTCATACAGGACGAGATGCGCCGCGATATCGGCTTGCCTGGCCGCAGCCTTATCAAGCGGTTGCAGGATCTCGATGTCATACAGCCCGGTCGGGCCGCCGCCTGTAATTTTTACCTGTCCCATGTGCCCTTAGCCGCCTTAGCAGGTAATGATCCCGTTTCCGTTCCATTGTGTCGTCCAATCGACAGCATTGATATTGATGTCGGAAGGCGTTGAATCGTACAGGACATATCCCAACAGGGGGTTGACGACGCCGCCTTTTGTCCCGACGACGTACAGGACCCCGTAGCGGAATGTCCCGGTCAAGAGCGTCCACGTCACATCCGCCGCATCAAATGTCGACTCCGTGGCCGTATTCGTCACCTCGCATTCCGTCAACTCCTTCCCGCCCGCCGTGTAGCCGTTGCTCGGGCTTGCTACAGCCGCAACCTCGAAATCGGATACCTGCGCCCACGCCGAGTCAAGCAGGCTCGGCGTGTAGGATGACGTTACGAGCGCCAGTTTGACTGTATCGGTAGCGAGGTCAATGGCGCCGAGTATCTGTTTCCGCGCCGCTCCATAAAGCGTAAACGTGCTTCCCATCTTCTCCTCCTAAGAAAGTTGTCCCTCAATCAGGAACTTGAGCGTCAATACCCCGTCCTTGACGGTACAGGACTCCGGCGCCGCCGAATAACAGGAGATCTCCGTCGTCAACGTAACGGAACCATACGTTTCGGTGATATACCGGGCGAAGATGATCTCGTCAGAGCTTGCGTTATTGATTTCAATCGTTATATTCTTGTCGCTGACCGACGCCCCCATGTCGCTGATCAGACACCCTCCGTCCAGCGTCGCCGTCCGGGAGATTCGTCGCGCGGTGACGTCGTCGCGATCCAATCCCCCCCTGTATATCCGGCTTCCTTCCTGATCAAACGTCCTGGCCGCTACCCCTATCATCCCTACACCCCCACAAGGAATTTCTGACCCTCGGCGTTGGCCCGGACCTGAATCGCTTCGAGAATCGTAAACATAAATGCTTCGAGGTGGGGCTGTAACCCCGCTCCGTTAATCGTGATCGTGGATTCCCCCCGGTCCATAGCATCGTTTCGCTTCTTCACATTGTCGATCTCCGCCGTCGTCAATTGCTTCTGGAGCGTCAGTGTCTCCTCCCTCCGCTTGTTCTCGTCGGACATCAACTGCTCGATCACCGAAGTGCCCCCCTTGCCTGCGGTTTGCATGGACGCATATGTACCTGCGAGGGACGACATGGTCGCTCCCGTGTTGGTGATTGTATTGTCAAGCGACTTGAACGTCGCCTCCATGATTTTTGTATTGGCTTCAATATTGGCAATATCTATTTTGGCCTTCCATTCGATCGACTTCTGGATGATGTCTGACTTTTCCTTTAGTTTGATCTCATCCAGTTTAAGTTGCACCTCGATCTCTTTTTTGTCGGGCGCGGCTTTGTCCAGTTTGGATTTTGCCGCATCGATGCTGGCGCCGTCCGTTTTAAGGCCGATATTTGTCCACACTACCTGGCCATCCGGAAAGGTCTGTTTGATCATGCCGGCGGCCCTTTCAATCGTGGATCCGTCGGCGAGGACTTCGACCGTGGTTTGCAACTTTTCCGGAATTGTTTCGAGGGCGACGCTGATTTCTTCGACCGTTTTGGCCGTCTCGGCGACGCCCGTGATCTTGATCTCCGGGGCGGTTACGGCGGGGATCTCGGTCAGCTTCTTGCGTAACTCCTCCGCCCTGTCCCTGCTGACTCCGGTTTCGGTGCCCAGTCTGACAAATCCGTCGCCCATTTTTGATAGAGCATCGGCTGCGGAAAGCCCGCTTTTTTCGATAGCATCACGGCCTGCTGTAATTTGCTGCCCTATCTGTTCCTGGAGAGCTCCCAGCCCTGGAAACATTCCCCCCGTTAATGTGTTGATGGTCTGGACTATCGCTCCCTCAAGTTGCAGTATCCAGTCCATAATTAGCAACAATGTGGTCTTCAAGCCGTTCGCCACAAGCGAAGCGCCTCCGGCAATCACCTCAAAGATCCCCCGCATCGAGACCTGGAATTCATTGATCGCCAGGATCGCGGCGACAACGCCCAGGCCGGCCGACTGGATCGCCTGGGAAAACGCAAGGATCTGGCCCATCGTCGCTTGTGTCTCCGGACCGCCTGCGGCAAGCGTCGTAAAGAAATCAAGAATCACCGTTGCAAAAGGCCGGAAGGCGTCGGCCATCCCTGTGCTGACGCGAACGATGCCGGTGACCATGTCGATCAAGAGCTGCATCACGCCGGCCAGGTCATCCGCTTGGGTCAGGTCCATCCCGCCGAAATAGTCATTGATTGCGCGGCCGAGGTCGGTAAACGCGGCGATAAGACCTGCGAAATTGAGTTTGGAGAACGCCTCCGGCATCGCTGTCGCGATCCCATTGAACCAGGTCGCAAGGGAGCCCGCCACCTGATCGAGGTAGGCAAAGAGCGGGTCAAACGCACCGGCTTCCACGCCGATCTTGATCCCGGTGAAGAGGCCGGCAAGCGCCCCGGCGACCCTGGCGGCGGAGGGTTCGATCTGGGTTCCAATGTCCACCATCGTTGTCCGGGCGACGTTGATCATCATCTGGCTTTGATTGGAGAATGTCGCCACCATCTTCGCATAGGCCTCTTCCGCCGACCCGGTCGAATTCTTGATCTGGTCGAGCGCGGTTCCGAAGAATTTCATCCCGTCGCCGGTCAGCATCAAGGCCCCGTTCATCGCGCGGACTTCGTTGAAGAGATCGACCATCTTCTCTTTGCTGCCGCCTGTCTTCGCCATGATCTCGGTCAGCATGGCGGAGAAGCCTTTGGTACTCAACTCTGTCAGCGAGAAGTTCAGGCCGAGCTCCTTCGCCGCAGTCGCCGCCTCTTTGGAGGGGGCGATGATCGTCGTGATCACCCCCTTGACCGCCGTAATCGCCTCCTCGGTTTTCAGTCCCTTGGCTGTCAGGGTGGCGATGGCCGCCGACAGTTCCTCAAACGATACGCCCGAATTGGCCGCGATGCCGACGACCTGGCCCATGCTTTGGCCCAGGTCGTCAATCGTCTGCTTGCCGATCAGCGTGGAGGTGAAGAAGATGTCATTCAGGCGGGCGACATCTTTCAGGGTATAGCCATAGGAGTTCATCGTCCCGGTCAACAGATCGACCGTCGTGTTCAGGTTCGCGTTGTTCGCGACGGCAAGCTCCTCCGCCTTGCGGATAAAGCCAATCGAATCCGCGTATTTCACCCCCGCCTGGGCCGCTGTGTAGAGAGATGCGTTGATCTCTTCGAGAGATTTCACCGACGTGGTGGAGTAGTTCAGGATGTCCGTCCGATACTTGGCCAGGTCGTCGCCGGTCGCGGTGATCGACGTGGAGATCAGCGCAAAGGATTTGTTGAACGAGGAGGATTCCTTGATTGCGTACGCCAGACCACCGATCGCGAGCGCCATGAGGGCGGCGTCGATCTCCAGGATGGATTTGCCGACCTTGGCCAGCGGTTCGGTGATCTTGTCGGTCAGGCCGCCCAGGTCGTCAAACTTCCGCCCGATCTGGTCGATCACCTTGCTGAGGTCGTCTTTCCCTCCAAAAACAATCTCCACTGTTTTGGATACGTTGGCCATTTCCTATTTCTCCTGCGCAGACTTCGCCCGTGCGGCAAACCACCAGCACACGGCCGTCGTCGTCAAAAAGAGCACCGTTTCGATGATGAGTTTGATCAAACCATAGGACATCTCTTTGGTGATCGGCTCGCCACCCGCCTTGATGATCGCCGTTTGAACCTGCATATAGATCATCGTCGTCAGAACGCAGAGGTAGAGCGTTAACCCCGGCCGCGTCATCCCGCGGACAAAATCGACAAAGGCCATCACCGCGGCGACAATCCCGCGCGCCCAGGAGGGGAGATCCTTCGCGATCTCCGGGACCAGGTAGGTGGCCCGGTCCGCTTCGAAGGATTTGCCGAGCGCTTCCGATTCGGCGACTTCGCGCCGGGCGTTTGCCTCCTCCCTGGCGACGACAACGTCGCGCTGTGTCTCAATCTGCAAAACGGCTATTTCGTGGTCATAGCGGAGTTTATCCTGCTTGATCTTCTCCCGGACCGTCAGCCAGTCAAACAGGCGCGAAAAGAGTCCGCCGAAAAGCCCCAGAATCCCGCCGGAGAGCGCCGATGCGCCCGTGCTGAAAACGCTGCTCAACCAATCCATGACCCTTACCTCCGCTGTTCGATCGTCAGGGACCAGACGGCGGAACCTACCACCTCCCGGATCCGGTTCATTGCGGTACTCGATAAAAGGACCGCCCTTTGCTTCTCGATATATCCCCGCTTCAATCCCGGAAGGATGCAGCCCAGGGTATGGCGCCGCCATCCCCTCGACGGATCCCCGGCCAGATTTCCCGTGTGGGTAAGAATCGCGACCCGTTCCACAACGTTCCGGATGTGGAATGTCCGTGGAAAACGGCGGCTGTTCCATGGTTCTACCAGGTAAACGCCTGGCGGGATGCAGGAGATCCCCGGCTGATTGTCTCGCCAGGGAGGCTCGGCCGTATGACAGACAAATCCGGAGGCCTCCAGGATCCCAAAGGTTCCCTGGTCCGAGGTTTCCGTCCGGATGAGCCGAGCCGTGATCATCACCCCACCCCGTGTCGCAGACTCTACTTAATGATCAGGTCGATATGACCCAGGAAGATCTTCCAGAGGATCACGCCGATTCCAGCGATGATCGATCTTTCTGCTCATCTCACCCTTTCGTATCAACCTGATACCCGCTGCGGATTTTATGCTCGAAATGCGGACAGGGTATTTCCAACCCGTTTCGCAGCTCCGGGCACTCCGGGAGCGACCCTCTCTGGCAGTGTGCTTTCGTCACATCGCACCTGTTATCCTGGTAGTAGATCATCATGTGGCATCTCCAGCAGCACATCCCCTCGTGCGTTGCCTGTAAGCGGGTCCACCCAGCGCCCTGTCAGTAATTTCTTCCAAATCAGTTTGCAGTCATCACAGGTGATCAGTTCGTATGTCTTCTCCTCCGCGTCATACCGCGTCAGATTTAAGCTGCGGCACAGAGGGCATTTTAGCCTTTTCTCCACGTTGTCTCCTGTTGTGATATGTCCAGTGGTCCAGACAGCCCTGGCAGCGGTAGATTGTTTCCTCGCATGTCGTGTGCGTGATCACAGATGCCTGTCCGCAGTACGGGCACTCAGACGGTATCAGGCGACTCATGCCGCACCCCCTGGGTTTTCTGCACTCTCAGCAGTGCGGATTTCCAGATTTCAATCTTGATTTCTTCCCGCACCATTACCAAATCTTCGACCCGCGCCAGCATGATCACCGCCAGTCGCTTTTGCATTTCACGGAGTTCCTGCGATTGAGCGTACAGCTCTTCTTGATGGCAACGCAGGTCCTCGTCGGTTCGGATCAGCAAGTCAGTAAGTTGTCGCAAAGTGGGTTCTGCCATCAGTAAGTATCCTCTTTCTTATCCATAGAGATGCCTCACAATCAGGCTCACTGCCAGGGCGGATAGAGTTCCGCCGATTCCGCCGATGATGACCGCCTGAGCTTTTAACACCTCTATAGCAGAGCAACACTTGGCCAATTCTGCCGTGAGAAGTTCCAGCTTCTCTTCCATCCGCTCGATATCGCTGAGAACCTTTTTTGCCCATATATTCCAGGTGTTGTCTTTATTCTCTTGCGCTGTCATGCCAGTTCCAGCCCTAAATTAGCCTTTTCCAGTCGCCCCCAATAAAGGCACTCCTCGACCCAATCGTGGTAGGCCGCCGTTTCCGCGTTCGGCTTGCTCCGCAGCATCCTGATCTCGTCGTCATTGGTATATCGTTCCCGGATGCGTTCCACGACCCTGCCGTTAATCGAAGTGATGCTCAGAATGGCTTCCATTAGAGTCCTTTGTAGTATTTTTCCCAGAGTTCAAGCTCGGTCCGCGTCAGGAAACCCTGGGGGAAAAGATCCGGCCTCAACTCGTAGAGGAAGCGCCCTCTGGCGTAACCGAGGGCGAGGCAGGATCGGACTTCGGCGTCCCTCCAGAGGGCGGCTGTTTTCCCGGCAGTTGACCCTGCCCGGTCAACTGTACGATCCGGTTCGTGATCTGGAAGAACTCCACCGGGTAGGTCTCGCAGAGGCGGATGGCCAGATCCGGGGCGCATACGGGGTCGACGCTGCCGATCGACAGGTGCTCCAGGCGCTTGGCGATGTCCTGCGGTGTAGAGCCGCCGAGGCCGAGCAGTTCCTTGACCGCCTCGGTCTGCTCCTTGGACGCGCCCGAGGCGATCCCCTCCAGGATTGCGGCGACGTTCTTGTTCCGCTCGGACGCCTCGTTTGCCCGGCCGAGCTCGTGCCCGGTTAGTCCACGGACCGTCCAGACGGGTTTCGCGCCCGCCGGAAAGAAGGCGGCCAGATCGGGGACCGGGACCTCCTCGGTTCGGGGGGTCCACTTCGTTTTGAGGAACTTCTTGGAATCAAAGGGCATACGGCCTCCGAAATATCGCTTTGCTGGCTTGCGCCTGCTCATGGTTAGGCTCCGGGGGACCGCTTCGGGGGACACGATCCCGGATGCAACGCATACGGGTCATGTCCCCCTTCGCTCATTTTGTCCCCTTCGCATCATTCCGGTTACCCGGTGACTTCGGCGGCGGCGGACTCTGCGGAGATCGTGCAGGCTGCGGTGATCTGGTCGCCTGCGGGGAACGCCCTGGAGATGCCGAGCTTGCCCTGCATGACCAGGTAAGGCGTGGAATTCAGTTTGTTCTGGAAAAACTTGAAGAACAAATTCATGTTCTTTAGTGCCAGAATGCCATCCGCAATGCCGTCCTGCAGGTAGGCGGTAAACGACCCCTGGCCCAGGGAAGAGCTGGAGGAGCCGAGCGTCGTCCCATAAATCTGTTTGGAGCTGACCGAGTTGCTGGTCTCCGGGGGGACAAAGGCGTCGGATTTCGGGACGTCGGTAAAGGCCGGTTCGTAATACTGGGCATAGACCGCCTTGGGCACGCCGACGACGGGGGAGGCGGCGGAGTGGATCAGGGGAAGCGCCGATGCGAACGTGATGCCAGCATTCCCGATGACGCCGCTTTCGACGTTGAATCGATTCTCTTCCCAGGTGGGGTAGTCGTAGCGCTCGCAGTGGGTGCCGACGACCTGCTTGATTTCGGAAGCTGTTACCGCGGATGATGCTGCGGAGGAGAGCCAAATCTGGCAGATCTCGACTGAGGTCGGCAGGATGTAGGGGGGGCCGCCCGCCGCGCCGCGCGTGGTGGAGAAAGCGGCGCCCTCAAGCCCGGCCACCACGGCAATCGCACCGGCGCCGGTGATGGTGATCGATGATTTTTTGCAGGGTGCGACCGGGGAAGCGGTTCCGCGGGTGACGGCCTTGTTGGTTCCCGCGATCACGGACGTCAAGACCCCTGCCAGGTACGTGGTCAGCGCCGTGACATCGACGACGTCACTGGTTCCGCTGGCGGCGACGGAGACCGTTCCCCCGGTGGCCAGGCCGTTCGGTTTCACATCCGGTTCATATCCTGCCCGGTTCGACCAGAGCGGATCGGCGCTCCGGAAATCCTTGTGGTCTCCCTGGTCGGTGATGGCGAGAAACGAAACGAGGTCTTGCCCGGACTCATATTGGATCTTTGCATTTTCGGCGGTGCTCATGGGTACATCCTCCTTTGTGTTTGGCAGGACCGGCGCCCTGCTCTCTGTTATTTCTCCGTTGACTTTCCGATCGTGATATACCGCCGCGGATGCTCCGGACTCTCCAGGGATTCCACGACGGGCCAGTGATTTGACAGCTTCGCGGCCCACCATGCCGCGTCTCCCTTGATCGTTGTCCAGTTTCTACCCAGACGGACATCGTCCATGTCATACACCTCGACAATCAGATTCCGGCAGGTGCGGCGCATCTCGGCAAGTATCGCGTCGAGGCGGTCGGGGTCCACCAACATCAGGACGTTGATGCAGATACCCCAGTCGGCGACGGGAAAATCGGCCGGAAGCGCATCGAGCGGCGCGATGGTGTGCGTGATCCCGTTTCCAATCAGCGCGCGGGCGGCGTCTTCCAGGGCATTGTCGGCGATATCGACCATGTTCACACGGTATCCGCGAGCGGAAAGCTGCACTTCCGCGCGACCCGTTCCGGCGCCATAGTCATTGATCACGCTGCCCTGGGGGATGTGATCGGCGAGAAATGGCACGAGACGCTGGGCCGTCGATCCCTGGCGATAGTCGCCCTTTTCCCAAACCTCGCGGAATGCCTCGCGTGTCGTCATTTCCAATACTCCTTGACCCATCCGCCGCACTGGTGGGGCCGGGGAAGGCCGTGGAAGGCCACGATCTTCGCCTCGGGCGGGATATGGTCTTGCAGGCGTCGCAGTTTGTAGCTGGGGGTCCAGTCATACGGAAACAGGTCGGCGCCGGGGGCGGAGGCGGTGATCCACTCCTGGTCGGAGGGATATTCCCGCATCACGCGGGGCTCAAAAAACCGCCACGCATTCGGCTGCGCTCCCACTTTGAGCAGGAAAGCGGCGGTCATATAGCTGTTGTCGTCCCCGTGCATCTCCGGAGGCCAGTTGCGCATGATTGTGAAATCGGAATCATATTCGAGCATGGCGTCTATTTCCGAGACGATGACCATGTCGAGATCGATAAAGAAGATCTTCGCTGTATCGACGCCCGGAATTCTCTCCTGGAACAGGCCGACCTTTTGCCACCAGGCCGGATGAACGCACGGAAGCGGGGCGATGCGGATCTCCGGATCGATTCCGGTGGGGTCTTCGGTGAAGCAGACAAAATCGTGCGGGACGCAGAGGACGTTTCTCCGCACCATCGCATAGAGTTTGTTGACGTATTCGGGGCCGTATTTTGTGCCCCATTTGATGCAGCAGATGGTGATATCAGCCATTCAGCCATTCCTCCGTTGGTCGGCCCAAATATTTTTTTGTCCATCCGGACATCGAGCGGACGCGGTCCTGAAATTCATCGGCCCGCTCGATCCATCCCGCCTGGAAGGTTTCGTAATTGCCGGCGGCGGCATTCTTCCCGATCAGTGGGCAACCGCAGAGGATGATCCGGCGGTATCCCATCCGGAGGGCGGCCAGCACGCCGAGGAGCGAGCTCGATCCGGAGGGGGGGCGGAACGGTTCGACGATGTCCACGCCGTCGCGGGCCTCCATCGATACGACCCGATAGTCGGTATTGCCGCCCGCCTGCTCCCGCCGTTTGCGAATCTCGGGGATCTCGACAGGATGGTAGGTAGCCATATATTTGATCGGCCAGGCGTATTTTGCAACGGCGTCAAGGCCGATGGCCATGAAGTCATACGAACAGACGCGCGGAACACCTGCGATGTCGATCAGCACATCCGGGGCGGAGCCGGTGATGATGAGGTGGTTTGTCGGCTCGTTCATGGCGTATATGGATCTCCGATCGCGGTGTAGTAGGTGATCAGAAACGTTGCCTGGACGCCGATGGAGACGGCGCCGTCTTCCGGCGCGGATTCCGTCCCGCCGCCCTGGTAGAGGATCGATTCGGCATAGGGGTCGAGGTAGGTCGCAGGCGATCCGGCAACCGCCCGGCGGCGATCCCAGGAGGGCGACGTGAAGCACTTGATCATGTCGCCCAGGATGCGCTCCGAAACGACGGAGGGATTCTCCGACCCGAACATGGCGAGCCCCTCGATTTTGACCGGCATCACATGGCGGGAGCGGCCGTGGAGGTTTCCCCCCGTCTCGGGCTGCGGCCAGACGACACAGCAGGGGAGATCATCCGGATCGACCTTCGGACGGGCGCGGAGAACCGTTTCGCCGATCTCCGTCTCGTAGCCGGAGGCGGGTGAATCGACGTGGCGCATGACCGCGGCGCGCGCGATGAACTCCTGAACGATCAACTCGCGGATGGTGTTCGCCATCTAAAACCCCCTCAGGATCGCGTCAATTTCACGTTCCATGTTCTTGCTGATCCGCTCGCCGGCCATGTTCTCCAGTGTGCCGATGATCTGCGGATCGCCCAGATAATCCTGGATGCGTGGGCCATAAAGCGCTTCGACCGGGAAGCGGTACTGAAACGGCAAATTCGCGTAATAGCCCTTGTTGGCGACCATCTTCGAGCGGGGGCCGTTGTATTTCCGCCAGTAAACCTGGTCGTTTTGTTTCAGTTTCGCGAAAAAGGCGTGTTTGATGGTCTTGCGCGGATTCTCTCGCAGCACCTTGACGGAGACGCCGGCCTTGTTTGCGATCGCGCCGAACTCTTTCAGGCGGATAAACGTCCCCTGGCAGGAGATGACGCCGGAGGGGTCGCGGAATCTGGCCTTGCTGATATTCCAGGAAGCACGGATCGCCGTGGCCGTCAGCGCATAGTGATCATAGAGGATCTTCGTGCCGTCGGTCCGGACGCCGGTCATTGTCGTGTTGATCCCCCTCACCAGCGCCGCGTCCGCCTCGTCGCGCGTGAGTTTGGAGAGCATGCTTTTTATGCCCTCCACGTCTTTGGGATTCAGTTTGACTGTGATCATGAAACCACCGCCTTGACCGTGAGCCCGTCGTTTTCGAGGATCGCCTGGACCGTGTAGGTCGTGCCGTCCACCGTGAAGGTTTCGCCGCGGTCCGGCTCGCGGAGGATCTCGGTGAGAAGGGCTTCGATCGTTGTCCCGCGCTGCCAGATCTGCGTTTCGAGGCCCGCGGGCTGGAGCTGCACGTTAAAATCGATAAAGACCATGCAGGGGATCGCGGCGCCCGTCGCGGGGGCGAAAGAGGCCTCCTCGCCGGCGGCTTGGAAGATGCCGGGGAGGGCTGCGGCGAATACGGCCCTAAGTCCCATGGTCAACCCTCCAGAACAGGGAGCCCCTGCTCATCACGAAGAATCCCGCCCAGTTCGTCGCGGATCGGCGTCGCCGTCGCGGAGACAGCCTCCGCCGGAGTCAGACAAATCTCCCGCAGGGCGGGGGTGATGAGGATCGGGTCGTCTTTCATTCGCTACTCGTTGCTGGTCACGATGACGTTGTAGGTTTTGTCTGCGTCGAAACTTGTGGGTGTAAACCTGAGCGAATCGACAAAGACGTCATCCAGGCGAAACGCGGCCGCTTTGTTCAGGGTCGTCAGGGCCACCGGACTGCCCGAGACCTCGACATATTCCGTTGAGCCGGGGGAGAGGTATTCGATCTTCAACGTCCCGGCGCTCGGCTGCGCGGAGACTTCGATCTGGATCTGATGGTGGGGCAGGTATTCAAACCCCCGGTTGCCGAGCGTCTGCGCCCCGGTGGCCTCGGTCTTCGCCAGGGCTTTGAGGATGTGATTCTTGTACATGCCTTTGCCTCCTTTGGTGGGGAAAAGCGGGGCGACTTTTGCAGCATCCTCTCCCCGCTTTTCCGTACTTGCTACAGGGCCGCCCGCAGGACGCAGTAGTTGATCGCGTCGGAGGCGGTGAATACTCCGGAGGCGGTCACCGTGATGCCCGCGGGAGAAGCCGCCGCTGTCACCGTAACGATGGTGAGCTTCGGCGATCCGCCGTTTATGTGCAACGTGCAGATCACCACATCCGTCGCCAGAATCCCGGTGACCGGGATGAACTCCGCAGCGGCCAGCGGACTGTCATTGACGACATTGATCCCCGCGGCGAATACCTGATGCGACGCCCGGTCCGGACCGTTCGGAGCGCCGACCAGGACTTCGATCGTCCCGGTGCTGCCGGTGGTGACGATTTCCAGCGCGACGCCGAAGAACTTTCCGGACTGCTTTTTCGTGATCGTCGTGCCGTCGGTATAGAGGCGGTCGCCGACCGCGACGGCGCTGTTTCCGGCGGCGTCCGTTGCGGTGACGCTGAGGTCATAGACCGCGGGGCCGAGTTCAACCGACGCCTTGCCGTCGGCGGAATCGTAATCGGTCAGGGCGACGCCGCGAAGGGCATTGCCGACCACAACCGGATCGCCGGAATCGACGGTCGAACCGACGGTTAGGCGAATAATTTTGCCATCCTGAACTTTGTTGGTAGCCATGTTGATGTTCCTCCTTGTTTTCGTTCATCTATGGGCGGGAACGGTCCCCCCCTGTCGGTTGATGGATGGTCCGCCGCCTACTCGCCGTGGTTGCGGTACATGGCGCGGTAATCGGTCGCGTACGCGCCGGCGTCGATTGCGACCAGGTACTCGAACCCCTCGATCGTGAATCCGGGCTGCCTCATCTCCATCGTCGGCGCCTGCTGACCGTTGAGGAAGACCACCTTCACGGTGCGGCCCTTCGGCCCCATCAGATACCACCCGGAGGCGTCAGCGTCATCGAGGCGCGGCTCGTAGATCCGGGTGAAATAGGATCCGCTGTAGGGGTTTGCGCGGGTCGAGGCGAAACTGGAATCGGTCGCCACGGTGCTGTTGTCGGAGAACCGCTCGGACTTGAAGAAAACTTCCGACACGCCCTCCAGCGCCTTCGGGGCGAGGAAGAACACGGGGCGGATATTGAGCCGCCGTTTCCCGGAGATATCCTTCTGGACGCCCATCGCCCGGATCGCCTCGGCGATGTTCGTGACGCCGGGGGCGGAGGTATAGCCGGAGATGGCGTCGTTGGCGTGGTCGGTCGCATCGAAGATCTCGTGTCCGTCGCCCATCGCGCCGTTGCCGGTCAGCACCGCGTAGGCCACGTCGCCCACCTTGCGGGCAGCCGCTTCCGCCCTGCGCGCGGGCATGGCGGTGAGTGCGCCCATGTCGTCATTGAGGATCATGACGCGGGTGATCCGGAACTTCTTTGCGTAGGAGGCCGCCTTGTAGGTCTCGGGGGTCTTCTCGCTGTAGCTGCCGAATTTGATCTCGCCGGAGTCGGGGACCTCTTCCAGGTCATCGTGCTCGGAGAGGGCGTTGTCGTAGTAGGTTTTAAAATCGCTGACGGAGCCGATCCCGCACCAGGTCTGCCAGGTCTCGGAGACCGATTCCCAGGACTGCTGCATCGACTTCGTGGCGAGGTTCGCCAGGATGTTCGGGAAATCGGAGGAGGTGAGCGCGCGGCCGACCATCTCCTTTGTCCCGCCGTGGTGGTTTATCCCGGCCATCCGCAGGCATTCGCGGGCCATTTCGACCAGCGTGTAGCCCCGGAGATCCTGGGCGCCCTGGGCAGGGGTCTTGATCTCCATGCCGGCGCGGAGCGCGAGGGCGTCGTTTGCGGCGGCCCGGAACTTGTCTTTCTCGTCCGCGCCCATCACGACACCGCCGAAGCCGGGGTTCTGCTTCGCGCTTTTGGTCTGGAGCGAGTCCAAAACCTTGCGCTGGGCGTCGGCAACCGTCGGGGGTTCCTTGCCGGGATCGCCGACGATGAGTTCGCGGGCCAGCTCCTGGCATTCGTATTTGGTCAAGAGCGCATCGATCTCGCGGATGCGGTCGCGCTCCTTGCCGGTGGCCTCGGTGCGGATCTTGTCGAGGTCCGGGGCGGCTGACTGCATCGTTGCGGGGGCTGTTCCTGTCGCCGGGGCGGCCTCTTCGCGCTTGCCGATGGTCTCCAAAAAGAGCCAGGCTTCCGCTTCGGTCGCCGTCTTCGACATACCGCTTCTTTCGAGAAAACTTCGTAACTTGGGATCCATGATCTTTTCCTCCTTGTTGGGTTGATTGATGGGTTGATTGTCGGTGCGCGCCTTGGCGGCGGCATCTGCGCCGATCGGTACGGCGGAAAGTTCGCGCGGGGTCCACTTCGTGGAGACCTGCAACGGGCCGGAAAATGTGCGGCCGGAGATGGTAGACGTCTGTCCTTCGGGGATCCAGACCGACTCGTCCACCCGGTAGCCGACCGAATAGTCGGTCAGGTGGCCCTCGCGGGTCTTCGTCCAGGCGGATTCGGCCTCTGGCGCCGTCGAAAAGAAGGCACGGCCGACCATCTTCCCCCCCTCGACGCGGATCTCGCGGACGGAGCCGATCACATCCTGGGTTTCATAACGGCTGTGCGCGTCCAAAAGGACAAGTTGCCGGGATTCCGGGAGTTGCGCGCCGTCCATCAGCAGGACCTCGCTGATCCGGCCGCGGTCGTAGTCGTACACCGTGGCCGGGTTCTCCGTGGAGAGGACAACCTCGACGGAACGGCTCTTTTCGTCCAGCGTCGTCGGGCCGTCCGCCCGGACGGAAAACGGCGCGGAGCGGTAGTTCATCTCCGGGGGCGCGGGTGCGTCGCGGCGGCTGAGGGTTTCGATCTTCATGTGCTGACTCCTCCGACTTCCTGCAGGATGGCGGCAGGGTTGCTCTTCACCGAGGTCTTGGCGCTTGCGAATTCAAGCCCCATCTCTGTGGCCATCTCTTTTGCGGCCTTGATTTCATCGTAGATATCCTCAAGATCCCTGCCGCGCTCGCGGGCTACCTCCTGGGGCGATTTCAGGCCGTAACTGATCGCCTCGATCTGGCTTTTTGCTTCGCGCAGCGGATCGACCGCTTCCATTCCCGGCGGCTGCCATTCGCTTTCCTGATAGCGCCGGGGATCTTGCCAATAGCCGGGGAGCGTGAGCTTCCCGGACAAAACGGCCACGTCCAGCATCGTCCGCAGGGCAGGCATCCCGAATTGACGGATGTGCCGCACGGAGACCGGGCGGAGCTGCTGACTAAAATCGTTCCGGACGATCCGCGCCGTGGAGAAGTTCAGGCCCTGGTAATCGCCGGATATCAATTCATAGGGGGCGCCCGTCGTGATCGAGAGCATCGTCAGAACCAGGCGGACGAACGGGGCGAAGGTGGCGCCGGGGCGGTTGTGCTGGGCGATGTCCACCTCTTCGCCAGGGCGGAGATATTCGATGATCGCGTTTTCCATCTCTTCGATCTTCTGGGTCGCGCCGGAGGCGGATGTGCCGTTCAATGCAAGCGCATCCTGGCGGAAGGAGGGATCGGGGGTCTTGATAAAGGCCAGATATTTGGCGGCCATCTTGGCCGTGTCGATCTCCGCATCCATGTAGTCGGAGAGGTCGTGGGCCACCTGGACTCCCGGCGCGAAGGGAGAGACGCCCCGGAGCTGCTGAGGGCGAAGGGTGTCGAAGCCATGGATCACCTGATCGGCGGGGACATAGACCTCTTTTCCGCCATAGTAGGGGTCCATAAACCAGTAACCCGTGACGCGGCCGGTCTGCTTATCGTATTCGATGCCCTGCCGGGTCTCCTTGTCGCCGGGGGCGGACGCCATGCCGATGCCGCCGGCGCCGTAACTGTCATGCGCGCCGGTGAGCCAATCCGCCTCGTAGACCTGGAGGGCGAACGGCAGGAAGCGGTTCGCGGTTTTCGGGTAGGTTTTCACGATGACGAATTCGCCGGACTCAAGGTCCTGGCGCTTGGCCAGACGCATGATCTCGTTGAAGTGGAGTTTGCCTGCTGCGTCGGCTTCGTCCATCCACCAGTGGACGGCGTCTTCGATCTGCTGTATCCGGCGTTTGTCCGGTTTGCCGCTTGCTCCCCTGGCCTTGGACTGAAACATGATGCCGGGACCGATGGAATAATCGACCATCACATTCGCGGCGCGGGCCAGGTAGGGGAAATCCCGGATCAGTTGGCGGACGCGGGAGCGAATCGCGGGGTTGGAGAGGCCGATGATGTCGTTTACATTCGCGTTTGCGATGGACCAGGCGCCGGTCAGCCGGGTGGTTTTCGCGGCGGCGTACATCTCGGAGCGTTTCTGTGGATTCATGCCGATCAGGTAGCGATGGCGCGCGAGGGCGGAGCGGTGCGAGGCGAACTCCTGGAGGCGATCGATGATGGAGGCGGAGAAGGATTCCAGTTTCGTCATATTCCGCGGCCTCCCTGGCGGGCATAGGTGCGAGGGCTGCACGTCCCGGCGGTGGCGCCGATCTCCGCCTTGATTTCGTCCCGGAGGGAGCGTAGGGCGGGCAGATCGACGGCGGTGTATTGAATGGTTTTGTCGCCCATAGAGAGGCTGACGGTGCGCGTGCCGGAGATGATCGCCCGGATTGCAGTTTCGACATTCGTCAGATCGGTTGAGGTGTAGGCCATGTTTCCCCCGTTTGGGGGGCAGTATAAGGGGCGGTTTTTTGGCGAAACGGAAATTTGAGGGTTTTCGGGGTGTTTTCGGGGTGTTTTGAGGGTGTTTTCGGGGTGTTTTGGGGGTATTTTCGAGGTGTTTTCGGGGTTGACAGAGGTTTTGGAGGGGCAAAAAAGAGGCCCGAGGAGATCGCTCTCCTCGGGCCGGGGTGGGTTACAATTCAGGAACTTTGATTTTGAGGTGCGATTCGAGCCATGCGGCAATCAGGCGGCGGTGGCAATCCTCGCCGGGGGATTCCCAGCAGAGGAGGATCGCATCGGGGCCGAGGTCGGAAGCTAAGTATATGCCCCCCGAAAACATCATATATTTATCTCATTACGCATATTTGGCATGTTATTTGTCCATCGGTCTGTTTTTGTGTCGCTCCCTTTCGGGGTGTTTTTTGAGGGTTTCCCTCCACCGCTCCTTATGAACCGTTCCGCTTCCGCCGGTCACCTTCGGCCCCTGGTCGCCGTGCGGCGGGAGAGCGGCGGTTCCGGGCGAATGGAGGGCGCCTGATCCACGTCGCCGGAGAGGAATTTCTTCCGCCATTCTTCGATCTGGAGTTTATCGCTCACCCAGGTACCCAACATTTTCTTCATTGGAAAGCCGTATTGAATCCTTAACTGAAGGATCGATGACTCCGTGCGTTGCAGACCGATGGCCCCGCAGTGATCCGTAATCGCTTTCATGCCCGACAACGCCGTATCCGTACCCATCTACCACCTCCCTGGTTTCTTAATTTTTGTGGTCGGTTTACCGTCTTTTGGTTCCTGTGTGACCTGATCCCGGTTCGCGTAGGCGGCCAGCAGCCGCAACCCGCCGCCGGGGAACTCCATCTCGGCGCAACTCCCTGCAAGGATTTCCGCATCAAGCAGGTGATTTGGCCTGCTGTGCACGTTCACCCAGGAGTCGCGGCCCTTTTCGTCTTTCTGCTTCTCTTCCGACAGGATCTGGGCGACGTAATCGTTCCCGGTGTCGGCATGGAGGAACGCGGCGCCGGGGAGGTCGCGGGTGTCGGGCTTTATGGCCAGCTTCAGGCGGTAGTGGTACTGGTCTTTCGCCTTCTCGGTGTCCACCGTCAAGATCCGGATCGATTCGGGGAGTTTTTTCCCGCTGGGAGTGGAGACGATCCCGGGGCCGAGGCTGAGCTTCCCGGCGATGGCGTGGCTTGCCCCCTTTGTGCCCCAGATCGCGCAGCCGCCGCGCCCGTGATTCTTGATCACCCAGAAATAGGTCTCTTCGGTCATCGTCATATCTTCGTATTTTTTCGATCCGCCGGTATCGACACAGGCGCGGAAGATCCGCATGGAGCGGCCCGTGTCGGCCACCGGGTAGGATGACTCGAAGATCAGCTTTTCAACATCATCCCAGGTTGCAAGAAATCCATAGTGAATGAGCCAGCTTGTAATCTCCGGCGACCACGCGCGGACGGCGAACCAGAATCCGTGCTGCTGGACATCGATGCCGATGGTAAGCGCGAACGCCGCTTCCGGGACGGTCTGCGGGGGAAGGTCGCACCTTGCGGCAAAGATCTCCTCGGAGCTACGGGAGACAATCGTCAGTTTCCACGGTTCGGCCAGGTGCTTGTTATGGAAGTCTTTGAACTTGTTCATATCGCCCATCCCGCGCAGGAAGGCGGAAGCGGGGGAGGAGAGTGAGACGAACGGCGACAGCCACGACGGCAGGTGAAAGGCAATCTTCACCGGGCGGTGTAACTTGAGGTATTCGGCAATGCCGAGGGGGGCGGGAACCGGACCTTCGGAAAGCTCACCTTCCGCCTTCTCCTTGATCCTCTCCCGCCACTTGCCATTCCGCACAGCGACATCCCGGTCATAATCGTTCCAGGGAGCGAGGCAGTGGGGGCATTCGTACCACGCGAGCTTTTCCGCCTCGATCATTTCCGGTTCTTCGGAGTGGGATTTGCCGTCGGGTCCGGGCTCGGTTTTGTGCGCCCATTTGATCTGACGGAAGGTCATTTTCTGCAGGACGTTACACGCGGGGCAGGCCGCCCAATAGTCGAAAATAACCTGCGCCTCTTCGGTCATCGCGCGCCAGATGTTTCCCGCCTCGGTGGTCGGGGTGGAGATCTTCCAGATTTTGCAGTTGTGACGGTAGGTGATCGTGCGCGCCTGGCCGAGGGAGATCGGGTCGGTCTCGCGCTTGCCGGAGGTCTCGGGGTATTTGTCGGTTTCATCGAAGACGACGTAGCGGATCGGCTTGTTGCCCAGCCGGGCGGCGGAGTGCGCCCAGGCCATATAGATCGGCATGTGGGTCAGGCGGATCTTGAGCATGTTGCTGTCGTCGTCCGCGCCGGTCATGTAGGAGCGTAGGCGCGGGGAGGACTTGATCATCGGCTGGATGCGGTCGGAATTGTTTTCGCGCGCGGTCATCTCATCCGGATAGACACAGAGCACCGGGCCAGGGTCGCGGTCGATGGCGTAGCCTATGCAATTCAGGACTGATTCTGTGCCCCCTACCTGCGGTGACTTGCAGATGATGACCGTGCGGACCGACGGGAAAAACGAGGCGTCCATGATGCCGGCCAGGTAGGGCGTGACGGAGTTTCGCCACTTGCCCGGCAGGACCGACATGGTGAGCACGCGGAACTTTTCGCACCACTGCGATACAGGGATCTTGCGCCGCTTGCGGAAGATCCTGCGCTCCGGATCGGAGAACTGCACCCGGTGGCGGATCTCGCCAATGGTTTTCAACAGAGAAGGCGGCAGCCACGGGGTGATTCGGGGGATATGGACGATCAACATGCTTATTTTACTCATAACTTTTTTACCTTCTCGTCTAGTTTTAGGAGCTTATCTACCGTTTCAGACATGATCCTCTTGGCACTAATGACGCTCGCTACCGACACGAGCTGAAGAACGCTCTCCGCTACCAGAGCGGACATTAACGCGATTTCGATTTGATCCTGATTTTTCAGCATGGGACGAGTCCTCCTTCTGTTTTTGATTCCGTTTCCGGCGATTCACTAATTTGCGTAACTTCGGCGGGGGCGTCTTCTTCGGCCTCAATCACGACCTGGTAGGAGAGCGCGCTGGCATAGCTGTTGATGTGCTCGTCGATGTCGCTGTTGACCAGGTGGAGCAGGTCGCCAAGTTTTTTCATTTCACCATTGACGGCGCGTATCCATTCGGCGATGCGCGACTGGACCATGTGCTTCAAACCCGCGTCAAGGATTCCCGCCCGCCCTGCCAGTTCGATCTCCATAAGCTCCTTCGGGATGTAGAGCCCCGCTTCGCGATCATTGAAAAACTTCAACTTCTTGTCGTTCTGCTCCAGGATGCTGATTTCCAGCCCCAGCTTTTTCGCCTGCTGCTCTTCCGCCTTCTCGGCAACCTTCTTTCCTGTGGATTTCTGCTTGAGCCAGTTCCGAGCGTATTTGTCCACATCGCGGAGCGTATAGCAGCCGTCGCGGCGAGGCGCGATCTTGCCCTCTTTCTGGTGGCGATAAAGGCTGGTCTGTGTGACGCGCCAATCGTTCGCCTTCAGATATTCGAGGACAGCGGCAATGGTCCGCAGCGGCTTGTCTTCGTCGTCCTCAGGTTCAGGCGCTGACCCTATCTCGCCGATGAACTTGTTCAGTGCGGCTTCCGAATCCTCCCAGTTGCGCCGGGTCGCCGAAGACGGTTCGTCCTGGTACGCCTTCGCGCCGGTGGCCGTTCCGTTGAACAGCAGGATCGCCTTATGCCGGATCTCTTTCGGCTTGCCGTCAAGCAGTTTTTCGAGGGCTTCCTTATCCATTATTTATTCCACGGCAGATCATCATAAGTCTGGCCATCAAGGAGGCGACCGGCGCGTTTCTTCCCGATTCGGTCAACTCGCATCACACGCGCCCCATGAAAGCCTTGACCGCCAGCGCGATTCAACCAGCGCCCTTGCGGGGTAATTAGTTTCACGCCGTCACATTTTCTAAAATCCGGATCATCCTTGTCACGGTCGTAAACAGGGAGCCATTCACCCCAGCCCTTAAAAAAGAAAGGGACGTTGGCAGCCGCGCACTGATTCTGGACCGATCGAGCCCAATCGGGGTGTATCGGTCTTGCGCCGGGGCTGGTCTCGCCGCCGAGGATGACGGCATCGACATGAGCGTTTCCCATACAATTACCCTTCCAGCATCCGGGACGCTTTTCTTGCATACCGCCACCACAATCAGTTCCCGACTCCAAACACTTTAGCGCGATTCCAGACAGGTCGATCGGCCCTAACATCGGCTCAATGCTCAGAAACTTCTTGCCCGGCACCTGGAGGAACACCGGGATCTTCTCGTCCGCTTCCTCCTGATTGCATATGGTGAGGCCGCAATAGACGTTAATCGCTCGCCGTAGTGATTTTTCGTCGCACTCGGCATAGAAGCGGCCCATAAGATCGGCCATCCTCTGTGGCCTTTTTGTGAGCACCAAAAACGTATGACGAAACTCGCCAATCGCATACGATAAAGCACGACCTATGAAAGTATACGACACCGCCTCATGAAATAGGTCATTCCACACCGCATACACGGTAGGCCTCCGGCGCGTCAAGGGGATGTAGAGGCGTTCGGGGTGGGTGATAATGTCACCGTTAAACCTGCCTTTGTCGTCAGTTAGTATCCCCGCACAATATCCCGGCTCGCCCTCACGGAAGAATCTATGAGCGATTACCGCCGACCAGCAGTGATCACATCCCGGCGAACAGGGCGTGCAACCATCAACCAGCGACCAGGGCAGATCCCAATAGCGTCCATTTGATATATCGATCATCTTTTCCCCCCTCCATAAAAGCTTCGTTTACTTCCCTACTTTTTCCACTCTCCCGTCGGGATGAATGTTGTATTTGATACCCGTCCCGGTCAGGCCGTAAACGTAATCCCTGCACCGACCACTGACTTTGTTTCTCGGATCGTAGGCGTCACATCCTTTGAAGCAGCCAGGCTCGGCAAACTCGCCGTGATGCTTGCACCACATATTCCCACCCCGGATGTCTGCCTTTTGCAGTTCTATTGTTACAATCCTTTGCTCGTCGTAGGCGAGATTGACCCACCAGTTTATCGGGTAGGCAAACTCTCCGCCGTCACAATAAAACTCCTCTTTCATATCCCTCCTGTTATACGACATAATTCCCCGCGTGGATCTCTTCGGCGGGGTGGTTTGCGAGGTATTTCATGCACTCTTGATCGCGGAAGACCAGTTCATTGATTCTTCCACCGACATACCGCCCGTTTCTCAGAACCGTGTAGCGGGTCGCCGTGTTGATGATCCGCACGGTCGGGTTGTTTCTCAGCAGCAGGTACAGCTCGCGCAATGGAGGCGAGAGAGGGCCGTCGTCGCCGGGCGGATTCGTGATAGGCTGTCCGGCGGCGGGAGCTCTTTCAATAGGCTCAGAACGAACGGGGAAGGCGGGCGCCGCCTCCGCCACATCGATCACTTGGCCGACGCCGGCAACATGATCCGACGTCTTGCTTGCCGCTGTCGGCCGCTCTGACCCCTTACTTGCCGCTGTCGGCCGCCCCGTTTTCCCATTTTCTCCCGTTTTCGGCGCGCAAATCGTTAACGCAGGCGGCAACCCCCCTTTAATCCATCCCTCCAAATCAATCCCCAGCCGGACAGCATCGCCCGGATCTTTGCCTTTTGGCGCAGGCCACCGCTTACACCGGGGGAAATGCTCCACCCACCAGGCCATCGCTTGCTTCCCAGCCGCATCAAAGTCGAGTGCATTGAGGATCTGGAGCGCGCCCTGGAGGACAGTGAAGGTATCCGCATCCGGTTTCGCGCTGACCGACCCGAGGGCGACGGCGCCAGCCAGGGAATTTCCCGAGCAGCAGGCAATCGCATCCAACTCCGACTCGACGACGACAAACGCGCGCCGCTCCCGCCCGAGGAGCATCGTCGGCATCGCCGAACCCGGCAGGACGTAGTAGGGCGCGGGCCATTGTTCTGTCCGATGGTGTTCCGGGCGGCGGATCCGAATCCGTTGGATGATACCGCCGGAGATGTAGGGGATGACCAGGCCGCGCGGGATGCAGAGCGCCTTCGGTCGACCATCCGCCTTGAGAATTTCCGGCAGGCCCCACGATTTTCGGGGGCGGTAGAGGTCTT
>CAIUXU010000188.1 GCA_903903205.1 uncultured Syntrophobacterales bacterium | reverse complement strand
TGAAGAGGTAACAGGACCATGTCTTTTGAACAGAATAAATCGACCTTCCGCGGAACCATCTATGACGACATCACCGGCGCCATCGGCCAAACACCGCTGGTGCGTCTGCGCCGCATCACTGAAGGCGCCTACGCCACCGTGGCGGCGAAGATCGAGTCGTTCAATCCGCTAAACAGCGTCAAGTGCCGAATCGGCGCGGCGATGATCGAAGCCGCGGAAAGGGAAGGAAAGCTGAGGCCCGGCATGACGGTGATCGAACCGACCTCGGGCAACACCGGCATTGGCCTGGCCTTTGCCTGCCGGGCAAAGGGCTACCGGCTTGTCATCACCATGCCGGAGACCATGTCCATCGAACGACGGAAGCTGATGCAGATGCTTGGGGCCGAGCTGATCCTCACCCCCGGCCCGGACGGCATGACCGGTTCGGTCAACAAGGCGAAAGATCTTTCCCGCATCATTCCGGGAAGCTATATCCCGATGCAGTTCGAAAACCCTGCCAATCCGCAGGTTCACAGGGAAACCACCGCCGAGGAGATTTGGGCCGATACGGCGGGACAGGCCGACATTCTGGTGGCCGGCGTCGGCACCGGAGGAACCATTACCGGCGTTTCCGAGGTGCTCAAGGCGCGCAAGCCTTCATTCAGGGCGATTGCCGTCGAACCCGAGGCCTCCCCCGTCCTCTCCGGAGGCAGACCCGGCCCTCATCGTATTCAGGGGATCGGCGCCGGTTTCATTCCGAAGATTCTCAACCGGAAGATCATCGATGAAGTGGTCCAGGTAACGAACGATAACGCCTTTGCCACCGCCCGCCGCGTAGCGCTCGAGGAAGGCATTCTCTGCGGCATATCGTCGGGGGCAGCGGTATGGGCAGCCTTGCAGGTTGCCAATCGGCGGGAGAATGATGGGAAATTGATCGTAGTTATTCTGCCGGATTCGGGCGAGCGCTACCTGACGACACAACTGTCGGAACAGCCGGAGTAGCCTTGTTTCTGCCGAATCTGCCCCCTTTATTTATTGACAATCAATGCCGTTCCTATTAGACTCCCAATTCGTAAAGGTAGTTGTGCATAAAAAACAACAATTTGGAGCTATATCGTTGACCTACTCATTGTTATTCTTCACACCGTTACTATGAAGCGCTGACAGAGAACCCGGGTGGTTCTCCAGAAAACAGCGTTTTGCCATCTCTCCCCCGCTGACCGACTAGCCCCCTTGAGGTCATGCCGTGGAGATCGCGGCATGACGCAGCAAGGAGGTGACATTGGTTGAGCAGCATTAAATAAATTCAAGTTATATCAAGAAGATCACTATGGTTTCCGTCTGGGACTGTTCCGGCCCTGGAAAAGCGTTTCTATATCAAATGGGAAAGAGGAGGAGATTTTATGAAGAAGTGGATTGTGCCGGTTGCATTACTGTCTGTTTTGGCCTTGTCTGCATGCGCCGGAATAGGAACATCGCCCAAAGGCTTGGAATCGCCGATTGAAAAGGCATCCATGACCCTCGTCACCGATGCCAAAAGCGGCGGCTATCAGTTGATCGGCGCGGAGGCCCTGAACAAGTGGCTGACCGAGAAAAAGGATGTGATCGTGATCGATACGATGCCGAAAGAGGATTTCGACAAGATTCGCATCAAAGGGGCGGTCAATAGCCCGATGCCAAAAGGTGAAAAAGAGTTAACTCACTACGATAAAAAGACAATACTGACTGTTGCGGGAGAGGATAAGGACAAGACGATCGTTCTCTATTGTGGTTTCACGGCCTGCAGAAGAAGCCATTGGGGAGCGAAAATCCTGATAGAGAATGGTTATAAAAGTGTCTATCGGTACCCGGGCGGCATTACGGGATGGCTGGAATATCAGTATCCTGTCGATGGGAAGTAACGACTCGTGAACGTCAGGGGTGTTTGGGCCGAGCTGCCCGCAGGCGGGCGGCCCAGCGCCCCAACTTTAAAGTTGCAATCAACCCTCAAGGAATTCTTGCCTGGATGAAACATTGACAGTGGAAGTGAAGAGGCCTATCCGATGGTTAGATACGACATGGCTGAGAAGTCACGGATTCATCGTAAAAGAGCATTCTTGTTATTCTTGATCCTGTTCGGGATTTCCGCGCTTCTGTTTACGGGCTGTCTCGCAAAAAAGGTCGGAAGTGAAGGATTGAACAAGCAAATCAACGTTTTTGATCTCGCGTTTTTATCTGCGAATGGCGATAAGAACATCCGCGGCGTTGTACCGAGGCAAGAACCCTGCCTCAAAGGGTTTGAATATTTTTACGATCCGTTGGACATTTCCGTCGGCTATGGAACCGATGACCGCATCAGGAAAATCACAACCCGAAACAAGGAAACCGGTATGTTCGATATCCGTGTGGGCGATCATTATCCAAAAGGAAAGGCCTTGATCCTGCAGGCAGGTTTTTCGGAAGGAGATACCCCCTATAAATTTGTTAAGGATGGGTTCTTATTCACCTTGCTCGTTGACGACCATGATCGGGTCTTCGGTATGACCTTGGAAGTTGTAGAATAGGCGCAAACAGGAGAATCCACAAACCAAAATTTCGCTTGACATTTTTTTTCGATTGTATTATCTACAAATTCAATGGGAATTGTGATGATATATAAACCTAATAAAAGGAGGAAAAGAAAATGACACAAAGAAGATTGGAAACGTTGGCGTTGCATGCCGGCCAGGAGAGCCCCGACCCTGCGACAGGGGCGCGGGCGGTGCCCATTTACCAGACCACATCCTATGTATTCAATGATACCGAACATGCAGCCAATCTTTTTGGACTGAAGCAGTTCGGGAACATCTATACCCGGATCATGAATCCGACAAACGACGTCTTTGAAAAGAGGATCGCCGCGATCGAGGGGGGGACAGGCGCTCTGGCGGTCTCTTCCGGGCAGGCAGCCGAGACGCTGGCCATTTTGAACATCACCCAGGTGGGGGATGAAATCGTCTCCGCGGATAATCTCTACGGGGGTACCTATCAACTGTTCCACTATACCCTCCCCAAGCTGGGGCGGACGGTGAAGTTTGTCGACTCCCATAACCCGGAGGCGTTCAAAAAGGCGATCACCGAGAAGACGAGGGGAATCTACGCCGAAACAATCGGCAACCCCAAACTGGATATTCCCGATTTTGAGGCAATTGCGAAGATCGCGCATGAAGCAGGGATTCCATTCATTGTGGACAACACCGTAGGTGTCGGTCTGGTGAAGCCGATCGACTACGGGGCCGATATCCTGGCAACGTCAGCCACGAAGTTCATCGGCGGCCACGGCACCTCGGTCGGTGGCGTGATCGTTGACGCGGGCAAGTTCAACTGGGGGAACGGCAAGTTTCCCGAATTCACTGAACCGGATCCGAGCTATCACGGCCTGAAATTCTGGGATGTCTTCGGGAACTTCCCCGGTCTCGGAAATGTAGCCTTTATCCTCAAGGCGCGGGTGCAGCTCCTGCGTGATATCGGGGCCGCCCTGAGTCCGTTCAATGCCTTTCTGTTTCTCCAAGGGCTGGAAACCCTGCCGCTTCGACAAAAGCAGCACTCCGAAAATGCGCTGGCGGTTGCCAAATTTCTGAAAAATCATCCCTTGGTGAGCTGGGTCAACTATCCGGGTCTGGAGGATCATCCGAGTCATGCCCTGGCCAAGAAATACCTTGGAAAACATTATGGCGCTCTCGTCGGTTTCGGGATCAAGGGCGGGCTGGAGGCGGGGAAGAAATTCATCAATTCCGTAAAGCTCCTGTCACACCTTGCCAATATCGGTGATGCCAAGAGTCTCGTGATCCATCCGGCATCGACGACCCATTCACAATTGACGAAAGAGGAGCAGGCCGTGACGGGGGTGACACCGGATTTCATCCGCCTCTCGATCGGGCTGGAAAACGAGGAGGATATCAAGGAAGACATCGATCAGGCCCTAAAAAAGACAGTAGCCTGACATTAAAATTTAACGAAAGGAAGGTCAAAAAAACATGAAAATATACGATGACATTACCAAGACGATCGGGCGTACGCCCTTGGTCAGGCTGAATCGGATCACGGAAGGTTCCAAAGGGCAAGTGGTTGTTAAACTGGAGTCTTTCAATCCTCTCTCCAGCGTGAAGGATCGGATCGGCGTCTCCATGATCGAGGATGCCGAGAAAAAAGGTCTTTTGAAAAAGGGGTCGGTCATCATCGAGCCGACCAGTGGCAACACCGGGATCGCGCTGGCTTTTGTGGCGGCGGCGAAGGGCTATCGCCTGATTCTGGCGATGCCGGACACGATGAGTATTGAGCGGCGTCAGCTCTTGGAGATTTTCGGCGCAACACTTGTCCTGACACCGGGGGCCGAGGGAATGAAGGGGGCGATCCTGAAGGCGGAAGAGCTGGCGGCGGCAACACCCGGCGCCGTGATCCTCCAGCAATTCAACAATCCGGCAAACCCGGAGATCCATCGGCAAACCACTGCGGAGGAGATCTGGGCAGATACGGATGGACAGGTGGATATCCTTGTGGCCGGCGTCGGGACAGGGGGAACCGTGACGGGCGTCGCCGAGGTTTTAAAGGCGAGAAAGCCCGGATTCAAGGCGATCGCGGTCGAACCGGAAGGCTCGCCCGTGCTTTCGGGGGGGCAGGCCGGACCGCACAAGATCCAGGGAATCGGGGCAGGTTTCGTCCCCGGAATTCTCAACCGGGGGATCATCGATGAGATCGTCAAGGTCTCCAATGACAATGCGGGGATCATCGCACGCCGTCTCGCCCGTGAAGAGGGTATCCTCGTCGGAATATCGAGTGGAGCGGCCCTTTGGGCGGGCCTGGAGGTCGCAAAAAGGCCGGAAAACACCGGAAAACTGATTGTGGTGGTGCTGCCCGACACCGGAGAGCGTTACCTCTCCACCTGGCTGTTCAAACCATAAAGAAGGAGAATTATAGTGAAAAGAAAGAATATATTTACGACACTGGCAACTCTATCCATCCTCGTTTTGTCGGTTCTTCCCACGCTGGCGGCCGACCCATTGATATTGCTCAATGTCTCTTATGATCCGACCCGTGAGCTGTATCAGGATTTCAACAAGGTCTTCGGCAGTTATTGGCAGAAGAAAACAGGAGAGGCTGTGACCGTCAGGCAGTCTCATGGTGGATCGGGGACGCAGGCACGTTCGGTAATCGACGGACTGGAAGCAGATGTTGTGACCCTCGCTTTGGCCTATGACATCGACGTGATCCAGGAGAAGGGGTTGATCAAAGAAGGGTGGCAGAAGAGACTCTCCAACAACAGCGCCCCGTACACCTCCACGATCGTCTTTCTGGTTCGCAAGGGAAATCCGAAGAAGATCAAGGACTGGAGCGATCTGGTCAAACCGGGGACCTCGGTGATCACCCCGAATCCGAAGACATCGGGAGGCGCCCGCTGGAATTATCTGGCCGCCTGGGGGTTTGCGCTAAGACAGAAAGGCGGAAATGAGGCATCGGCAAGAGCCTTCGTCAAGCAACTCTTCGTAAATGTCCCAGTTCTCGATTCGGGAGCCCGGGGATCCACCACGACATTTGTCCAGCGCGGCATCGGCGATGTGTTTCTGGCCTGGGAGAATGAGGCGTTTCTGGCGATTAACGAACTGGGGCCCGACAAATTCGAGATTGTGACCCCTTCTCTCAGCATCCTGGCCGAACCACCGGTCACCGTGGTGGACAAAGTTGTGGACAAGCGCGGGACCCGCGCCGTTGCCGAGGAATACCTGAAATACCTGTACACCGACGAGGGGCAGCAGATCGCCGCAAAGCATTATTACCGGCCGATCAACAAGAAGATCGCCGCGGCAGCCTCCAAGCTTCCGGCGCTCCAGCTCTTTACCATCGACTCGGTGTTCGGCGACTGGCGGAAGGCCCAGAAGGCCCACTTCGACGACGGTGGTTTCTTTGATCAGATCTACACCAAGAAATAACGGAGAATCCGGGAAGGCGTCATGATGTTTTCAATTACGCGTAAAAGCGTTCTGCCCGGCTTCGGCCTGACGTTTGGCTACACCGTTTTCTACCTCAGCTTGATTGTGCTCATTCCACTTTCGGCGCTGATCTTCAGGACGGCAGGAATGACCGGGGCGGAATTCATCGAAACCGTCACCTCGCCGAGGGTGATGGCTTCCTACCGGGTTACCTTCGGTTCGGCTTTGATTGCCGCATCCGTCAACGCCGTCTTCGGCACCCTGCTGGCCTGGGTGCTGGTCCGGTATCGATTCCCCGGCAGGCATATCATCGATGCCCTGGTGGATCTCCCGTTTGCCCTGCCGACTGCCGTGATCGGGATTGCCCTGGCGACGGTCTACTCGGCAAACGGCTGGATCGGTTCCCTGCTGGAGCCGTGGGGGCTGAAAGTGGCTTACACGCCCGCAGGGATCGTGATCGCCATGATCATCATCAGCCTTCCTTTCGTGGTCCGGACGCTGCAACCGGTGATCGAAGACATAGAAACGGAGACGGAAGAGGCCGCCGTCTGTCTGGGGGCGAACCGCTGGCAGACCTTTCGCTATGTTCTGCTACCCACGCTGTTCCCCTCGATTCTAACGGGATTTGCGCTGGCCTTCGCGCGGTCGGTGGGGGAATATGGGTCGGTCATCTTCATTGCCGGAAATATGCCGATGGTCTCGGAGATCACCTCTCTTTTGATCATCACAAAACTGGAGCAGTTCAACTACAGCGGCGCTACGGCGATTGCATCGGTGATGCTGGCCGCCTCCTTTGTCCTGCTTTTGACGATCAACCTGCTGCAGCGGTGGAGCAGAAGGTACATAGACTGATGAATGACAGGGAAACGTAATGAATATCGGCACACAACCATCTCAGGGAACCTTGATGAGACCGGAAAATCTCACCGAACCGGCGCCGATCCGCTGGCTGCTGATCGCACTGGCGATATTATTTTTTGGGCTGTTTCTCTTGCTCCCCCTGGCTGCCGTATTCGTCCAGGCGCTGGAAAAGGGGTGGTCGGTCTATCTGGCTGCGCTCTGGGAACCGGACGCCCTGGCTGCGATTCGCCTTACCCTGACCGTCGCGGCCATCAGCGTTCCGCTTAACCTGATCTTCGGCATCGCCGCCTCCTGGGCCATCACCAAGTTCGATTTCCCGGGGAAGAACCTCCTGATCACCTTGATCGATCTGCCTTTTTCGGTCTCTCCGGTCATCTCGGGGCTGATCTATGTGCTCATTTTTGGTCTCCACGGCTGGCTCGGTCCCTGGCTTAGCGCTCACGGGATCAAGATCATCTTTGCGGTACCCGGGATTATCATTGCCACGGTTTTCGTCACCTTTCCGTTTGTGGCGCGCGAGCTGATTCCACTCATGGATGTCCAGGGAAGGGATGAAGAGGAGGCGGCAGCGGTACTCGGTGCGAACGGCTGGCAGACTTTCCTCCGGGTGACGCTTCCCCACATCCGGTGGGGAATCCTCTACGGGATTATCATCTGCAACGCCCGGGCCATGGGCGAGTTCGGAGCGGTCTCCGTGGTCTCGGGGCGTATCCGCGGGCTGACAAACACCATCCCGTTGTATGTGGAGATCCTCTACAACGAGTATCATTATGCAGCCGCGTTTGCGGTGGCCTCGCTGCTGGTTTTATTAGCCTTGGTTACCCTGGTCGTCAAGAGCCTGGTTGGTTGGAGAATGAAAGAACAATTACACTTCTAAGGAAAGCAGATGAGCATCGAGATCGATAATATCGGCAAGAAATTTGGTAGTTTCACGGCCCTGGCCGATGTAAATCTGACCATCCCCTCCGGACAACTGGTCGCCCTGCTCGGTCCCTCCGGTTCCGGGAAAACGACCCTTCTGCGAATCATCGCCGGTCTGGAGACGCCTGATTCGGGAACGATCCGTTTCGATGGCGAGGATGCCACCCGTCGCCATGTCCGCGAACGCCATGTCGGATTCGTCTTTCAACACTATGCGTTGTTCCGGCATATGACCGTTGCGCAGAATGTGGCCTTCGGGTTGCGTGTGAAGCCAAGGGCTTCCCGACCGTCGGATGAGGAGATTCGGGATAAGGTAAAAAAATTGCTGCAACTGGTGCAACTGGAGGTTTTGATGGACCGTTACCCGTCGCAACTATCCGGCGGGCAACGGCAGCGGGTTGCACTGGCCCGCGCCCTGGCCGTGGAGCCGCAGATCCTGCTGCTGGATGAACCATTCGGCGCCCTGGATGCGCAGGTTCGAACAGAACTGCGCCGCTGGCTGCGGCAGCTCCATGATGAAATCCAGTTGACAAGCGTGTTCGTCACCCATGATCAGGAGGAGGCACTGGAGGTGGCCGATTTCATTGTCGTGATGAACTCCGGTCGCGTGGAACAGGTCGGGACGTCGGAGGAGGTGTATGAACATCCGGCCACCCCGTTTGTCATGAATTTCCTCGGCAATGTCAATCTGTTTCATGGCCGTGTCAACAAAGGGCAGGCCTATCTCGGCGGGATTGAATTGGCTGCTCCCGAACATATCGCCGCCGATGACGCCCCGGCCGTCGGCTATGTCCGTTCGCACGATCTCGGTGTGGAACGTACACCGGGCGATGCCGGTATGGCAGCGGAGGTTGCCCACATCCAGGCTGTCGGTTCGTCCGTGCGGGTTATCCTGAAGCTCAATGAAACCAGCGAGACAGTAGAGGCCGAACTGACCCGTGAGGCGTTTCGCAAACTTGCCCTCAAAAAAGGGGAACGGGTCTTTGCACGACCGCGTAACATGAGGGTTTTTATGGATGATTACCAGATATGAAAAATACCGGTCGAAGGGCCCGCTATTCCCTCCCGAGAATTTCCCCTTGAACACTCACGGTGATGTGACGCATCGGAATATCCGAATTGGCCGCCGCCATCCCTCTTTTTACGATCACCGGCAACCCCTGACAGCAGGGCACTTCCATCGTGACCACCGTCACGCTCTTCACCCCCGACATTTTGAAAATATCGGTAAATTTCCGGAGGTAATCATCGGCGTCGTCGAATTTTGGGCATCCAACCATGAGCACTTTGCCTTGCAGAAAATCACGATGGAAATTGGGGTAGGCAAAGGGCGTGCAGTCGGCGGCAACGAGCAGATCCGCCCCCTTCAGGAATGGCGCGGTGTGCGGCACCAGCTTGATCTGCACCGGCCAATGGGAGAGAGCAGAGACGCCACCCTCGTGAGAAGCAGGCTTGTTAGCAGCTTCACAGGCGGTCATTGGCTTGGCAAAGCTCTGCATCCGGGTCGAAGGGCAGCCGCAGGCCAGGGTCGGCGCATCTTGAGGCAGCGGCGCCGCCGTTTTCAGGTGATGCTCCACGGCCTTTTCATCAAAATCTTCCGCTTCCCGCTCCTCGATATGGAGAGCATCCTGGGGACATTCTCCGAGACAGGCGCCGAGGCCGTCGCAATACTTTTCCGCCGCCAGACGGGCCTTGCCGTCAACAATCTGAATGGCGCCTTCCGCGCAGGATGGCACGCACTGCCCGCAACCGTCGCATTTCTCCTCATCGATCCTTATGATCTTGCGTTTGATTATCATGATGCACTCCTTTTCGTTTTATCTGAATTTCCTCCCTGGCTTAAGCACCTCGCCTGCCAGTTTACGACCGCCGATCGTCAAAAAAGATTCTTCGACCCTGCCGGCCAACCTTTCTTTCTCCATCGATTCTTCCTGTTCCTCAAGATTTGTTATCAGGTCAGCGTCATAGACAATCCTGAAATTGACGCTTTCCTCGGCGCGGGGGTGATGATGGCGGCCGATGATGTCGCAGACCTCATCAATGATCTCCCGGCTTGCCGAAAGTTTTGCCAAAATCTCCCTGGCGACCAACGGCCCCTCCTCTTCCTGATATTTCGCCTCGGCGTTGCCATGCTTGCGCTCGGCTTCGGGAATGCCGATGTCGTGGAGATAGGCGGCACAGAGAACAACCACC
>CAIUXU010000187.1 GCA_903903205.1 uncultured Syntrophobacterales bacterium | reverse complement strand
TGCATTTCACAAAACCGCAGTAGAAGACGGTCAGGCGCTCCTTGTCCGGACCCAGCAGCTTCTCCAGGGCGGCCTTGGCCTTGTCGTCCAGTTGCGTCATCTCGGGAATCGGAAACTCCATCTGCACAGCCCCGGGGAGATGCTGTTTTTTGTAGCTGGCCTCGTAGGGCATTGTGTCCACGATGAGCATCGACTTTTTCTGATCCACCCAGCCTTTCAATTCTTCTGTAGTGATGATCTTGTAGCCGCCTCTTTCCACTTCCCTGGCGAAGGTCACGGCGATCTTTTCCGTTTCCAATTCCTTGGCTCCCCAGGCCGCCATGGCGTTCCCGGCCATGCCGAAGACCAGCAGGCCCGCCGTCAATACCGTGATCAAACCTTTCTGCATTCTCATTTTTTCTCCTTTTCGCTTTTTTAAATGTGGTTTCCCTGTGAACCCACTCCATCATTGATGAACCCTCTATCGCTTTTACTGTTTCCACACTGGTGCATGGGCACGATGATCATTAAGAAATTTGCAATCGCTTTTCCTCCCTGCTTTCGACCAATTCCCGGACCCGCCGGGAGAGATAGAGATACGGCGCCACCACTCCGATGAGGATCATATCTCGATAGAAGGCCGCCCGTAGAGCGGCTCTTTTGTCCAGTTCATCGGCCCCGAAGCAGCCGCAATCGACATCCAGATCCCCGAAAATGCCGTAACCCAGTACAAATACGAAGAGCGCGAGTTGCACAGTGATCAGATGGAGACCCCAGGGTCGATCCAGGAGCAGCGCAAGACCGGCAATCGTCTCGATCAACGGCAGCCCCACGGCCAGAAGAGGCAACAGCACCTCCGGCGCCAGATCATAGGCAGAGATGGTCGCGGCAAATGCCTTGGGAGCGAGTAGCTTGATCACTCCGCCGTAAATGAAGAGGGCCGCCAAGGCAATACGGACAATCCGGCAGGGCCAAGGGTAGAGCAGACCCTGATGGAAAATATTCCTTATTTTATTGAAATAAGCTGAATTTATTGAATACTGATCGACCAATGTCATCTCCCGAATGTGCCATGCCGTAATCTCTGCGGCATGACCATCAGGGGTTCATCGGTCAGGGGGGAGAGACGGCAAGACGGCGTTTCCCAGAGGACCGCCCGGGTCCTCTGTCAGCGCCTCATATGAATGGGGTAAAGAATTCCAATAAATAACTCACTGATACCGCTCCAAGTATTTTTTATACGCCCAAAATGTTTCGACGCCCCTATAGACAATCCATGACAACTTGTCAACACTCGATTCTTCTTAAACCCGACCGGATCAGTTTCGCTGCTCGCGGGCGAGAGTATAGGGGGAACGGTATTGCATGTCAATGAAGATCGCTTTAGCATCGCGCCGAATCGGAAAGATATACCGGATAGTAATGTGCAATCATTGATGACATTTCCTTGTTATTTATGATATGTGACAAGCGTTTAAGGTTGCCTGTCAGCCGGCGGATAAATCGTTGAAATACTTTGGCACGGGCGGGAAATCAGATGATAAAGGAGAAAATTAACATCATCTAATAATATCAGACCATTGTGATCGACTCAGGGTGAGGAATACCAACATGCAAACGATGAGGGTGACCAGCCGATGAAAACTGTCCGTGACGCCTGCCAGTTACAACCGAATGCACTGTCCATAAAGCTCAGCGACCAGATAGAACAGCTCGATGAACTGATCACCGCCGAGGGCGATGGATCGGCCTTTTTCGAGAAAACATTCATCACCCAGGGCATGCAGGACCTCCTAAGCGAAGGCATTGCCCGGCTGGCGGGCGCTTCCTCACAAGCGATCTTTCACCTCAAACAGGCTATGGGCGGCGGCAAGACGCACTTGCTGGTCGGCTTTGGCCTCCTCGCCAGGCATCCGGGACTGCGCAACACGCACTGCGCGGGGATGCCCCACTCCACGGCTTTCAAGACGGCCAATATTGCCGCCTTTAATGGCCGCAACAGCCCGTTACATTTCTTCTGGGGCGAGATCGCAAGCCAGCTCGGGAAGAGAGAAATCTTTCAGGAATATTGGGCTTCCGGGCCGAAAGCGCCTGACGAAAAGGCATGGCTCAAGCTGTTTGATGGCTCGGACCCCGTGCTGATCCTGCTGGATGAACTACCGCCTTATTTCGAGGACTTGGCAACCCGCCCGATCGGGACCGGCACCGTTGCCGACATCGCGACACGCGCCTTTGCAAACTTGCTAACAGCCGCGGGCAAGAAGACCAACGTCTGTGTGGTGATCTCCGATCTTTATGCCGCATATCAGACCGGCGGCGCCCTGATCACCCGGGCGCTCGACAACGCACGCCAGGAACTGGGCCGCACGGAGCGCAACATTACGCCTGTTGACCTTGCCGCCAACGAGATTTATGACATCCTGCGCAAGCGACTGTTCAAGTCTCTTCCCGACAAAGCCGAAATCGGAGACATCGCCGAAGCCTTTGGCCGCAAGCTGGAAGAGGCATCCAAATCCAAAACCGCAAGCCGTGGCGCCGAAGCGATTGCCGATGAGATCGCCGCCACCTATCCCTTCCATCCACGGCTCAAGAACGTCATCGCACTCTTCAAGGAAAATGAGCAGTTCAAGCAGACCCGCGGCCTGATTGAGCTGGTGTCCCGTCTGCTCAAATCCGTCTGGGAGCGGCCGGCAAACGATGTCTTCCTTATCGGTCCGCAGCACTTTGATCTTTCGGTTCCCGATGTCCGCGACAAACTCACCGAGATCTCCGGGATGCGCGACGTCATCGCCATGGATCTCTGGAATGCACAGCAATCGGCCCACGCACAGGTAATCGATTTGCAAACAGGCAAGGAAGCCGCCACCCATCTCGGCTCACTTCTCCTGACAGCAAGCCTCTCGACCGCCGTCAACGCAGTGAAGGGCCTCACAAGAGATGAGATGGTCGAGTGCCTCGTCTCGCCGCTGCGCGAGCCGTCCGACTTCCTCGCAGCCTTCGAGGATCTGGATAAAGTAGCCTGGTATCTGCACCACACGCCGGAAGGCCGATACTACTTCGATCGCCAGGAAAACCTCACCAAGCTTTTGCAGAGCCTTGCCCACGATGCGCCGGAGCCGCAAGTTGATGAGCTCATCCGGCACCGTCTGCGCGAGATGTTCAAACCGGCGCGCAAGACCGGCTATGAAGAGGTTCTGCCTCTACCCAAACTGGAAGAAGTGGCGGACCGCGTGCGGAAGGGGCGGGTGCTGCTTGTCGTGAGCCCTGATTCAAAAATCCCGCCGGAGGAAGTTCAGAAGTTCTTCGAAGGCCTCAGCCAGAAGAACAATCTGTGCGTCCTCACCGGCGACAAGACGGCCATGGGCAGTGTGGAGAAGGCCGCACGTCATCTCTTCGCGGCGCAGAAGGCCGATGGCCGGATTCCCAAGGGACATCCTCAGCGGGAAGACCTGGAGAGGAAGCAGCAATCCTACGCCCTCGACTTCACATCCACCATCCTCAACCTCTTCGACAAGGTCCTTTTCCCGATCCATCGCGCCGGCAAGGAGGCGCTGCTTGCGTCCAAAGCCCTGGACATGACGCGCGATGCCACCAAAGACTTCAACGGTGAAGAACAGATCGAAAAAACGCTGATCTCCAATCCGCTGAAGCTCTACCTCGACGTGGAGAAGGAGTTTGACGCCATCCGTGACAAGGCGCAGGATCTGCTCTGGCCCGAAAACCAGGACGAAGCGCGCTGGTCGGATGTGGCTGATCGCTACACCGAACAGGCCGGCATGCCCTGGCTGCCGCCCAAAGGTCTCGAGACGCTGAAGTCCATCGCCTGCAACCGCGGGCTGTGGGAAGACCTCGGCACCGGCTACATCACAAAGAGTCCAAAGAAAAAGCGCACCTCGGCACAGATCATTCCCGAGTTAGAGCCTGGCGACGAGGGCAAGGTCCGCCTGCGCGTCAATCCGCAGAACGCCGGCCCGGCGCCGCGCATCCACTATGCCGAGGATGGGCCGGTGTCCGAGTCGAGTCCAAAGCTGAAGGAACATACCGTCACCACAAACTCGCTACGGGTAAACTTTCTGGTCTGCGATCCTTCCGGTCAGTATGAAACGGGCGATCCGGTGCCCTGGTCCAACAAGCTCGTCCTGCGCAACCAGCTTTCCAGCGAGGGAAGTATGCGAAATGTGGCGCTCTTTGTCGCGCCAAAGGGGGTGATCCGCTACACGCTGGACGGAAGCGAACCGCGCGATGGCTCAAATTACGATGGCCCGATCTCCATTGGTGACGGCGAGGTTCTGCTGCGCGCCTTCGCCGAGGCGGACGGGCTTGAGGCCAAAAAGGAGTTCCGCTTCCCGGCCAAAGGTAAAACCGGCGTCCAGATCGACGATGTGAAACCCGGCCGTCTCGTCTCGCGCACCGGTCGCAAACTTGACTCGCGCGGCAAGACTTTCGAGGGGTTGAAGCAGGCCGCCGAGAAGTCCGCCGCCTTCGAGGGCATCGCCCTTACCGTGGGCCAGGGCAACCAGATGATCTCCGTCAACGTGGGCGAGATTGCCGTGGATGCCGCGTTCATCGAAGCGTTGCTCGTCAAGGTACTCGAAAAGTTCACCCCGGACACGCCGGTCACCATGACCTTCCGCAAGGCCCACTTTGCCTCCGGGCACGACCTCAAGGACTTTGCCGGAAAGCTTGGCATCGAGTTGCGGCAGGGAGACGTTGAGCAGTGAGCAATCAGCCCATCACCGTTGACTTCGGCGCGCCCGACACTTTCGGCGCGCATCTCTTCCGCGTCGAGATCCCAACCTCGCGGAACGATACGGTTGTCATCGTCGAGGACTACGGCTACCGAGGCCAGGAGGGCGGCATCCCGCGCGAAGAGGAACGGGTCGTCCTGAAACGTCCCGTTTGGTCCGCCATCGCAGACATCGCCCGTCGCGAGTTCAATGACCGCCTGAAGGCCGCCAAGGTCCTCACCGGCCGCTGGCACACAGGGATAAACTGGGTGGATCGACTCCTCGGCAAGGAACTCTGCGTGCTCGCCTGGGCAGCCGAGACAGCCAATGAAGGGCAGCTCCCCGTAATTTGCAGCAAGTGGGCCGCGCTCCGACCGGAGGAACGCTGGTGGCTCTTCTCCATGACGGTCGCCGAGGCCGGTCTGCCGGAGGACACCCAGCGCGGCTGGCGGCGGGCTCTTTTCCTCGCGCTTTCCGACGGCGAAAAACAGCCGACGCGCAAACGTCGCCCTCGCCCTGTTGAGCAGGATGTGTTAAACTTGCCACTCTTTGGTAAACCTGCCTCATCGCTCATAAAGAAGGACGTAAAAAAGGAGGAACCATGAACACAGCAAGAATAATCTATGAACAGGTCAAGGCCCTTCCAGAACCGGTTGTCATGGAAATCCTGGATTTTGTTCAATTTGTACGCGGGAAAGCGATAAGTCCGCTTATGAATGGGCCGATTGCCATTGATGCCGCATCGCACTGGCCTAAAATTGTACTGGACTATCAGGGAGACCCGGGATTTACTTCCTTCGAGGCAGGACTCAACGGGCTTCTTCCCCCGAATGAGGACCGGTGTGAATAGTCCAGCATTTTCCCCGCTTCCCTGAAAGATACCAATGATTTTTGGAACCTGTTTCATCGGCCAGGCAGAAGGACGTAAAGAGGAAACATGAACACGGCAGAAAAAATCTATGAGCATGTCAAGGTTCTTCCCGAGCCGGCGGCCCGGGAAATTCTGGATTTTGTCGAATTCTTAGGAATGAAGCAAAATCGGACCGGTATGGTTGCACC
>CAIUXU010000186.1 GCA_903903205.1 uncultured Syntrophobacterales bacterium | reverse complement strand
CGTTGCCGCAGTAGATATGTTTCATCGATGCGGCCAGCGCGACCGCATGCCCGCCGACGTCGCGCTGTACCCCTTTGGGACGGCCGGTAGTACCCGAGGTATAGAGAATGTAGGATGGTTCGTTCGACTCCAGCCAGACACAGGGAACTTGCGCGTTCATATGCTTGACGCGCAACTCGGCCCAATCGAGGTCGCGCCCGGTAACGCGCGCCATGTCCGGATCGAGACCCCGGTTTACCAGAATCACTTTCTCTGGTGGAAATTTGGACAAGTGTATGGCCTCGTCAAGCAACGGTTTGTACGGCACAACCTTTCCCGCACGCGAGCCTGCGTCGGCGCTGATGATGAGTTTTGGCCTGGCGTCATCGATGCGGTTTGCAAGGCTGTGCGAGGCGAAACCGCCAAACACCACCGAGTGGATGGCGCCGATACGCGCGCAGGCGAGGATGGCGAAGCAGGCTTCGGCGATCATGGGCATGTAGATCAGCACGCGGTCGCCCTTGCTTACACCCAGGGCCTGCATCATTGCGGCGCAGCGATTGATCTCGGCGTGTAGTTCGCGAAAGCTGTAAATCTTTTCCACATCCGTTTCAGTGGATATGAAAATCAGCGCATTCTGATCCGGCCGGTCTTTGAGGTGGCGGTCCACCGCGTTATAGCAAAGATTCGTCTCGCCGCCGATGAACCACTTTGCAAATGGCGGCCGGCTGTAATCCAGCACCTTGCCAAAGGGTTTCTCCCAATGGATCAGCCTGGCCTGCTCGCCCCAGAAACCTTCTGGATCGCCTAGTGAACGCTGGTGGAACTGCTCGTATTTTGCTCCCATAACTTCCCCCCCCTTTATACAACGTCAAAACGCGTAGCGGCCCTCCGCCTTTCTATTTCCGGAGGCTTCGCAGCCCCTTCATGATTTCATCCTTTCCTGTGAGCGTCTGTTTCCCCTGCGATCCGAGGATGACGCAACTGGGTGTCGATCCGATGCGGTCCTCCTTCAGGTAATTGCCGAATATCTTGAAAACCGGCGCCATGTCATAGGGCAGAAAGGCAATCCCCTTTGTCTTCAGGAATGCTTCCATCGCCTCCTTTCCTGCGATCTTCTTCCCCGCCGCCTCGAAGAGCGCTCCCCGGGCGGCGACCGCCTGCGGGAAATCGTTCTTTGCGTTCAGGGCCGCAAGGAAGTAACCGGCATAGAAAACCGTTTCCTTATGGACCGGCGTGTCGATGAAGAGGACCCGGATGAGGTTCTTCCCGACGAGCTCGCTGATGAGCGAGATCACCTCCGCCTCCTCGGCCGCACAAGGTCCGCAGAAGTAGTCCGTATAGATACGAACCTCAACCGCTCCCCTGCCGAAGGCGGGCAGAAGAGGGTCGGCAGCATAGGCGGGTGTTGCTGATCCGGAGAAAAAAAGCCAGAAGAAGAGGAGTCCGGCGGCAGTCGCCAGCACGGCCAGCGCCTTCCGGTTCCGCTCGAAATTTACAGCCAGGGCTAGCAGGATCGTTGCCCCAAAGCCTAGGCAGTATGGGCAATAGACTCCGCTGTGAATCTGGTATCCGACCAGGAAAATCTCCCCGCCCGCCCCGAAGGCGAGGAGAAGGAGACAGAGGAGGGGTTTTCGGAACCACGCGAGGAGCAGGACGATGACCATGTAGAAGATCCCGAGATATTTGAGGTCGATCCCCAGGATATCACCTTTCAGATAACTGCACGCGCCCAGACAGAACGCGTAGCCGACGGTGATGGCGATACCGGTCAGCGCGAGCAGAATGGTCAGAAAGCGTTTCTTTGACGATGTGAATTTCTTCATGAAATTCATGATCCCCCTTCGAATTGATATGGGAGAGGTACTATCCCTTTCTCGTTTGCTGGGTCAAGAATTATTTTTCCGATCCTGGGCCGCCCTCAGCACCGGAAACATCCGTTTTCGTAGATCACAACCTTCTTCCCCGTCGGCCAGTGAGCCGTGACCGTTTTGGCCTCCGTATTTACCAGATCCCAGTGGAGGGCTGAGTCGTTGAAGCCCAAATTCTTCTTGAGTGCCGCGGTCATCGTGGCGGGATCGCCAGCGTAGGTGTCGGTATAGGAATTCCCGACGGCGATGTGGCAGTTTCCGTTCTCTCCACCGAAATTTTCGTCAAAGAGGGTGTCGGCCATGAACCGGTCAATCCGGGAGAAGCGCCGGTCGGTCAGGGAAAACTCGCCGATCCGTTTCGCGCCCGTGTCCATCGCAAGCTGGCCAATTGTGAATTCCTCGCCAATTTCGGCGCGGATCTCGACGGCGTTCCCCTTTTTAAAAGTTATTTTAACTCCTTCGACGTAGTTACCGCTCCGGTAGGAGGGGAGATTCGCGTAGTAGATTCCCTCGCAGCCACGCCAGTCGGGAGAGACAAAGAGTTCGAAACTGGGGATGTTGTGTCCGGATACCCCCGCCCACTTCCGGTGCGCCCCTGGCGTGATACGGAGGTCGCAATGGGCGGATTCGATGTGGAAAGAGGCCGCCTTCAGCCCTCCCAGCCACTTCTTGATGGCGGCCGTATCGCGTCTGATTTCCTCCCATTTGCCGACCGGATCTTTGCGGTCCAGATAACAGGCCTGGATGATCTGTTTTGCGTAAACCTCCGGGGTCAACCGGGCCTGCGCCGCAAGCTCCATCGTCGGGAGTGTGCAGAGGGTCCAGCCGTAGATTCCCTCCTGCTCTCGCCGTTCGAGGATGTCGCGGAGTGGTTTGCGGGCAACAAGAACTTTGCCGATCCGTGCCGGATCGACCTCTTTTAGATGGGTCAGTGAATCGGGTGCATGGAGGTAGATTCGCCCGTGGATATTTTCGCAGAGTTCCTTCTCACCCGGGGGCTGAAAAACGAGCTGACGTCCACCGGATTTTCCGAAGAAGGCGCGTTCCATGTTGACGGTGAGCCCCATGCGTTGGAGCGGATTCATTCCCGCCGCGATGATCTTCTGATAGAGGATTTCCGCCAGCCGCAGAGCGGCGCGATCATACTGGATTAAAATCACGTTTCCTTTCCGGAAGCGCCCCTGCCGTGCCGTTTTTAAGCCCCACAGGAGAACATCGGCGTACCTTTCCAGGTATCGTTCGTTCAACATCTCCGATGTCTCCGTCATTTATTGCCACCGAGAAGCTTTTCCATCTGCGGAATGTCTGCCCCAAAAACGACCCGTCCGTCGATCAGAAAGAGGGGTGTTCCCGTGACGCCTACGCGATTGCCAATCTCTCTGTGGGTTTTCAGGAGATCCTCCACGGCTTCGCTCTTGCAGGGGGTGAATTTCATATCGTCCAGTTTTCCGGCCATCGCCTCTTCATAAGCTTTGCCGCGGTCTTCGGCGCACAAGATCTGGCGGACCTTTGCTGTGGCGTTCGGGTGGATCGCCAACGGGAAGAAGAAGACATGCCGGGTTACATCGTTTCGCCCGGCGAGGAAGGCGGATGCCTTCCGGCAGTACGAGCAGTCCGGATCCGTGATTTCAATGATCTGATGGGAACCGGCGCCGATCCGGAGGGCCTTTTCGAGTGGAACCTCTTTTAAGCCACGTGCCATAATCTCCTGGACGCGCTCTTCCGTCAGGTTCCGTCCCTCCCGGGTTATCATTGGCCCGTACATGAGATATTCGGGGCCTGGAGCGTAGTAGAGGACCCGATTTCCTGAGACCACCTCGTAAAGACCGTTTATGTCGGAGGGACGGATGCTGTCTGCACGGAGGTTGGGGAAACTCTTCCGGATGGATTCTTCCGGTGTTGCCGCCCGGACGGTGGGAGCGCTGACAATGATCAGCAGGACACAGACGATGAAGGATATTTTATGGATATTCATGTTCTGTTTACCTCTTTCTTCAGTGAATATAATGTGGTGAACCAGGTTGACGATTGATCTCCTGCACAACCCCGGAAAGAGAGCGCCGAGCGCGTGCATGTTCGATCTTGCTGCATCATGAGCATAGACCGGCACAAAATACAACGAAAATTTGATCAGGAGGGGATCTCTTCGAAGGCGTTGCTCTTCGTTCCGCCGCCTCTGGTACATTTTGCCTTTATAGATTTTGACATCCCGCACAAAATATGCAAAAAAGCGAACTCGGAGTTTCAGGTAATTTCCTCCGCTTGCCGACGATTGCAGGGCGGAGGAGGTTAGGACGGGAAACGCCTTTGGCGAACCTGTCCGTAACAGGTTTGAAAGGGGGATGAAGATGGAGATCTCGGTGAGAAAAGAGGGGAGTACCGCTGTGGTATCGGTCAAGGGCCGGATTGATGCCGTGACGGCGACGGAGTTCGAGAAAGGTTTGGCCGCGTTGATGGCCGATGGGGATAACATGCTGGTACTGGATTTCAGTGGCCTCGATTATATCAGCAGCGCCGGCTTGCGGAGCATCCTGTCCACGGCGAAACAACTGAAGGCGAAGGCCGGTAAAATGGTCTTTTCCGCCCTCCAGGGTCCGGTGAAGGATGTCTTTAAAATCTCCGGATTCGGTTCGATCTTCAAGATTTACGAGACGGAGGAGGAAGCCCTCCGGCAGATCTGAATGGCACAAATTCCAGCACATATCCAGGTTCCCGCAAGGATGGAATCTCTTCACCCGCTGCTTGCGTTTGTGAGGTCTTGCGCAACAAAACAGGGATTTGGACAGGAGCGACTCCAGGAGATCGATCTGGTCATGGAGGAAATTCTTGTTAACATCTTCCACTACGCCTATCCCGATCGCTTGGGCGAAGTGGAGGTTGTGTGCCGGCCTGCCGATGATGGGAGATTGTTGGTTGAGGTTGCCGACCAAGGGATTCCCTATAACATCCTCTCCCGAGATGATCCCGATCTGAATGAGGGCATCGAGGAGCGGAAAATCGGAGGGCTGGGAGTGTTTTTCGTGAAGCAGTTTATCCGCGACATCGGTTACAGGCGGGAAGGCGGTCGGAACATCCTCACCCTGGCGATCGACTCTGTGCCCCTGTCTTGAGAGGCGGTTACAGCCTCCTCTCAAGGATGTAGTCCGTGATGGTCAGGAGCGCGGTTTTCGCCTCCGAGTCGTCAAAGGGAGCGAGAAACCCCCGGGCCTCGTCGATGCAGCTTCTGGCCTTCCTCAGCGCATAAGAGATCCCGTCGTAACGATGCATCAGATCCATGATGCCGGCGGTCGCTTCCCCATCCTTTTTTTCGATCCCTGTCCGGATGAAGGCCCTCTCTTCCGGGGTGCATTTTTTCATGGTTCGGATGAGCGGGAGCGTCAGCTTTCCCTCCCGGAGATCCTGACCGATCGCCTTGCCGAATTCTTCCTCCCTGGCTACGTAGTCGAGGGTGTCGTCCGTGATCTGGAAGGCGGTTCCGAGTCTCATCCCGAAGCGCGTCAACGCCTCGATCTGCCCGTCCGTTGCATTCCCGAGGATGCCGCCGATGGCACAGGCCGCGGAGATCAAGATCGAGGTCTTTTTCTCCACGATCGACAGATATTCCTTTTCCGTGATGTTGACGTCGCCCGCCTTCATCAACTGAAAGACCTCGCCCTCCGACATCGTGTTTGTCGTGGTCGAGATAAGCTTGAGGATGGCCATGCTTCCATCGTCGATCATCAGGTTGAATGATTTGGAGTAGAGGAAATCCCCGACGAGGACGCTTGCGGCATTCCCCCAGACGCGGTTCGCGGAAACCTTTCCCCGCCGGGTCTCCGCGTGGTCAATTACGTCGTCGTGGAACAGGGTGGCGGTATGGATGAACTCGATGACTGCCGACAGCGGGTAACGGCGCTCCCCCCTGTAACCGCAGAGTTCGGCTGTGGCCAGAAGCAGGAGCGGACGAAAGCGCTTGCCGCCGCTGCCAATCAGATGATGAATGATCTCCGGGATGAGCCGAACCTCCGAACGGAGGTAGATCTCCATGTGCTCTTCGACCTTTTTCAGATCGTTCCCGAAGTATTGAAACACCTCCTGTATCTGCATGATCTTACCCCTTGTTTGCGGAAGTCCCGGCCTCTGAGAGGCACGATTTCGAGTACCATGATGCATGGCACATATAACGGATGCCCCCGGAAATGTCAAACAGCCGATCGGTATCACCCAAACTTTTACGACGCCAGGCTGTGCTTTTCGGCATGGTTAGCGCCCGCCCTGGAATTGTCCCTGTAATATTTGCATTTGACGAAGATGTCGAACCATACTATGAAAGGCGCGAAACGGTCAGGAAATCAGATATTAGGAAATTCTCTGGAGGAGAGGCCGGTTCACGGCGGATTGGCAATGGATCGGAGGGACATCATGAGTGAAAAGATTGAGGCGGCGGTAACTTGTTTCCGGGAGGGGTTCAACTGTTCGCAGGCGATCCTCTCGGTCTATGGTGGCGATTTCGGTCTCCCGCGGGAGACCGCTCTCCGGGCGGCGGCCGCACTCGGGGCGGGGATGGGACGGCTCGGGGAGGTCTGTGGGGCCGTGACCGGCGCCCTGATCGTGATCGGATTGAAGCACGGCCATACGACGGCGACGGACAAGGAGACGAAAGAAAAGAATTATACCCTGGCCCGTGACTTTGCTGACCGTTTCCGGTCGCGCCATGGCGCCCTTTGCTGCCGGGAGCTCCTCGGATGCGATCTCACGACGGCGGAGGGGGTGGAGGAGGCAAGGCAGAAGAGATTGTTTACCGAACGCTGTCCCTGTTTTGTCCGGGACGCCGCCGAGGCCCTCGAAGATGTCCTGTAGGGAGAGAAGAGAAAAGATCGTGGGCGGGATGGTGCAATGAACGGAACAGCCCTGCTCATCGTCCTTGCCTCTGCCTTTTTGCATGCGGGCTGGAACTACCTTCTCAAGAAAAGCGACCGGAAGATCGTCTTCATCTGGTGGTTCTTGCTGGTGTCCGCGATCATCTATATCCCGATGTTGCTGTACTTCTTGCCGGGGGTCTCCATTCCGCCGGGCGGATGGTTCTGCATCGTCGCAAGTGGCCTCATCCATGGTGTCTATTTCGGGTGCATCGGGGGCGCCTATCAGCGGGGCGACCTTTCCCTGGTCTATCCGCTGGCCCGGGGAGCGGGCCCTCTGTTTATTCCGCTGCTTGCGGTGATCCTGCTGGGGGAAGAGATCGCCCCGCTCGGCGGGATCGGTATCCTGTTTATCATCGGCGGTGTTTACTGTGTCCACCTCCATTCATTCACCGGCGCCGCCTTTCTGGAGCCTTTTCGCGCCCTTCGAGGTGG
>CAIUXU010000185.1 GCA_903903205.1 uncultured Syntrophobacterales bacterium | reverse complement strand
GGCCATCGCGTTGACCACACCCTGGCGAACATCTCCCTCCTTATCCAGGGCAAGGAGAAGGGGATTGATATCAAGCTGATCGATGGGTGGTGCGAGGTATTTCTGATCGACCGCCGGCGGGTTCTTGAAGGGGGGGCGGGGCAGACCGTTTCGCTCTTTCCCTACTGGGGGCCGGTGGTCGGGGTTACCCTGACGGGGTTTGAATTTCCGTTGACGAACGCGGTCATGGAGATCGGCCGGCCCTACGGTGTCAGCAACCGTATGACGGCGGGGCAAGGGATTATCGAAGTGGATTCGGGATGTCTCCTCGCGGTGCGGTATTTCAGGCCCGGGGTTTTCCCGGGGGAGGTAAAGGGATGAAGCCAGTTCGAATACTAACGATTGCCGGTTCTGATTCCGGCGGCGGGGCGGGAATCCAGGCGGATCTGAAGACGATCACCGTTCTCGGGGGGTTCGGGATGAGCGTCATTACGGCGCTAACCGCCCAAAACACCCTCGGGGTTCACGGCATTCACGATGTGCCTCCGGCGTTCGTGGCCGCCCAGTTTGACGCGGTAGCCACCGACCTCGGGATCGACGCGGCGAAGACCGGGATGCTGGCCACCTGCGAGGTTCTCCGCGTCATCGCCGCGAAGATCCGTCAGTACGGGATCGAAAAACTTGTCGTTGATCCGGTTATGGTGGCCAAGGGCGGAATGTCGCTCATCCGCGAAGAGGCCAAGAAAACATTGGTCACGGAGCTTGTTCCACTCGCCTTTGTTATCACGCCGAACATTCCCGAAGCCGAAGTTCTCTCCGGGATGCGAATCGAAACCCTTTCCGACATGAAGGAGGCCGCGCGGATTATCCGGGATCTGGGGGCAAGGCATGTGGTTGTGAAAGGGGGGCACCTCGCCGGGGATGCGGTGGATCTCCTCTACGATGGCCGTGAATTCAGAACCTTCAGCGCACCGCGGATCGCAACGGCGGATACCCACGGAACCGGCTGCACCTACTCGGCGGCAATTGCGACCTGCCTCGGCCGGGGGATGGACGTTCCCGGGGCTGTGGCGGAGGCCAAGCGCTATATCACTGAGGCGATCCGGTGCGCCTGGCGCGTGGGCGAGGGGCACGGACCGACAAACCACCTGGCGCCGCTCTTCGCTGCGGGAACCGTCGAGGAGGCCGGACGGCCGGAATTCTGGAAAACAGCAGATTAGGGGGAACACATGGAAGAGAAGACTCAACTTAGTGGAATTAATCTATTTTTTCTCTGGTTTGGCGCAGCCGTTTCGGTCGCCGAGATCCTGACAGGGGGGTATCTCGCGGAATTGGGGGCAGCCAAAGGGCTCTGGGCAATTCTGCTCGGACACCTCGCGGGGACACTGCTTCTTGTCCTCGCCGGCCTGATCGGCTTCCGGGAGAAGGTCCCCGCGATCATGTCCATGCGGATCTCCTTCGGGAAGCAGGGTTCCTACCTGATCTCTGTGATCAATATCCTCCAGCTCCTCGGCTGGACGGCGATCATGATCATCGAGGGGGGCACGGCGATGAATGTGATTGCCGTCTCCCTGTGGCATTTCGACCATCCGGCGCTGATCTCCTGCCTGGTTGGTTCTCTTGTCGGCCTGTGGGTCTTCTGGGGGGTAAAAGGGTTCAAACGGATCAACACCCTTGCCGCCGCTCTCCTTCTCATCCTCACGGTCGTCATGAGCTGGGTCATCTTCACACACCCGGCTGCGGCTGCGGTGGCGGTGAAGCAGAAGGGAGCCTTCGGGATGGGATTCGAACTGTCGATCATCATGCCGCTGAGCTGGTTTCCGCTCATCTCCGATTACACCTCGCTTGCGAAAACGAAAAAAGGCGCCCTCATCGCCCCGTTCTGCGGCTATTTTATCGGGAGCTGCTGGATGTATCTGATCGGGATGGCGGGCGGCCTCCTCTCCGGGTCGCCCGATCCCACGAAGATCATGCTCGCGGCCAATCTCGGCCTTACGGCGCTTGC
>CAIUXU010000184.1 GCA_903903205.1 uncultured Syntrophobacterales bacterium | reverse complement strand
GGCCATCCGGGGCGTTTCCGACCAGAGCCGTTCCAGGTCATAGAAGGTCCGGACCGATTCGAGAAAGACGTGGATGATCACGTCGTCGTAATCCAGCAGGATCCATTTGCTTCCAGCCTCTCCCTCGACACCCAGCGGCAGCATGCCTGCCTTTTTCAGATTCTCCTGGATTGCGTCGGCGATCGCCCGGACCTGGCGATCGGATGTCCCGCTGCAGAGGATGAAGTAGTCGGCAAAGGAAGAGATCGCGCTGACGTTGAGAATGACGAGCTCCTTCGCCTTTTTTTCCAGTGATGCGTTCACGCACAGGAGCGCCCTCGTACGAGAATCAGGTTCTTTTTTTTTGGCCAATCGTCCTCCAGTTCACTTGTTGCCGGGAAACCGGTCCCGGCGGCCGCTGTTCTGTTTATTCACGGCTTCTATGGCACGAATGACGGTTTTTGTAGCAGATCAGAGGATTTGTGTCAACGACCATCCGTTGTCCGAAAATCGCGTCATTGTGAAAAGGAACCGCTTGTGATAAACGAGACGTTCATACGAATGGAGGTACAATCCCCATGCGGGAGATTCTTCAAAAAATACAGGTTCATGTGCCTTTCTATCTCCTTCGGGAAAAGCTGCTGCAGCGCGTGATCGGGGATGGAATGAATCCGGAGATCAGCTTCAACCACATCGACCTCGAGCGTTATCAGGCGGCGGATTTTCGGGAGGTCGCTGACCGTCTGGTGGACTCGGGACTTTCGGTCACCTTTCACGCCCCCTTTATGGACCTGAGACCGGGGGCGCTCGATCCCCGGATCCGTCAGGTTACCGTTGACCGTCTCCGCCAGGTCTTCGATTTGATCCCCTGGTTTCGGCCCCGTTCCGTGGTCTGCCATCCCTCCTTCGATGAGCGATACTACATCTCCACCGAGACGCAGTGGCTCGATAACAGCCTGGAAACCTGGCGGACTCTCCTCGCGGACATTCGCGGCATGGAGACGATCATCGCGCTGGAGAACGTTTACGAGCGTGATCCCATGCCGATGAAACTCCTCTTGGACGCGCTCGCTTCGCCGCAGGTTCGCTTCTGTTTTGACGCCGGTCATGCCAACGCCTTCGGTGGCGCGCCGATCGGCGTCTGGATGGATGCGCTGGGCGATTTTCTGGGCGAAATCCACATCCACGACAACAACGGCACGGCCGATGAGCACCTGCCGGTTGGAGATGGTAACATACCGTTTTTGGAGCTGTTCTCGCTGCTCCGGCAGAAGAACCTGCGGCCGATCCTCACCGTCGAATCCCATTCGGAACAAGGTCTCCAGCGAATGCTGGAAAACATCCGCACCATGGAACTCCTGGACAGGAAACCGTAAACGATGCTTCGCTATATCGCCAAAAGAGCGCTCTTTATGATTCCTCTTCTCTTCGGGATCACGGTCATCTGCTTTACCGTGATGCATCTGGCGCCCGGTTCCCCGACTGACCTCCAGACCCAGATGAACCCGCGCGCTTCGCTGGAGATGAAAGAGCGGCTCCGGGCCATGTATGACCTGGACAAACCGCTGCATGAGCAATATATTCGATGGGTTAGCAAACTCGCCGTTCTCGATCTCGGAATCTCTTTCTCGACGGACCGCCGGCCGGTGGCGGACAAGATCCTGGAGCGGCTGCCGATCACAATTCTGCTGAACGTGCTCTCCCTGATCTTGATCCTCATCGTTGCGATTCCGCTGGGGGTGCTCTCTGCCGTCCGCCAGGATTCCCTCTTCGATCGGGTCGCAGGCGTGATCGTTTTCATCGGCTTTGCCGTGCCGACCTTCTGGCTTGCCCTCCTGCTGATGATCCTCTTTGGCGTGCAACTGGGCTGGCTTCCCATCTCCGGGATTCGCTCCCTTAATTCCGAGTATCTGCCGCCGGGGATGGCCTTTTGGGATCTGATCCGGCATCTGATCCTGCCGGTTCTGCTTGCCGCCTTCGGGGGGCTTGCCGGGCTTTCGCGGTACATGCGGGCAAACATGCTGGAGGTGATCCGCCAGGATTACATTTTGACGGCAAGAGCCAAGGGGCTCTCTGAAAGGGTTGTCATCTACCGGCACGCGTTAAGAAACGCTCTCCTTCCGGTGATCACCATCCTCGGCCTGTCGGTGCCCGGACTTATCGGGGGGGGCGTCATCTTCGAGACGATCTTTTCGATCCCCGGCATGGGCCAGCTTTTCTATATGGCCGTTATGGCGCGGGATTATCCGGTCGTGATGGGGATTCTCTTCATCGGCGCGGTGCTCACCCTGCTGGGGAATCTGTTGGCCGATGTCTCCTATGCGCTGGCCGATCCGCGAATACGGGTCTCATGAGGGAATGACGATGGGAAAGGATTTCCGGAAACGATTCTGGAAGAACCGGATGGCGGTTGCGGGGAGCGTCATCGTTCTCTTGCTGTTTATCATCTCCGTGCTTGCGCCGTGGCTTGCCCCTTACGATCCGAATGCGATCAATTTGAAGAATGTCCTTGCGCCGCCATCGGGAGGGAACCTTTTTGGCACCGACCCGCTCGGGCGGGATGTCCTCTCCCGGATGATGTGGGGGGCGGGGATTTCTCTAAAAGTGGGCTTCGTGGCGACCGGGATCGCCATCCTCATCGGGACCATGCTCGGGGCGGTGGCCGGCTACTACGGCCGGTGGGTAGATGCGGTGATCATGCGGTTCGTGGACATCATGCTCTGCTTTCCATCCTTCTTCCTTATTCTGGCCGTGATTGCGCTGCTGGAGCCTTCCATCTGGAACATCATGATCGTGATCGGCCTGACCGGCTGGATGGGGGTAACCAGGCTCGTCCGCGCGGATTTTATCTCGCTCAAGGAGCGGGATTTCGTTCAGGCCGCGCGGGTGATCGGCGCCGGGGATCTCCGGATCATCTTTCTCCATATCCTTCCGAACGCGATGGCGTCGGTCCTGGTCACGGCGACGCTCGGCGTGGCAGGTGCGATTCTGACGGAGTCCGCCCTGAGCTTTCTCGGCATCGGGGTTCAGCCGCCGACGCCAAGCTGGGGGAACATCCTCACGGCAGGGAAGGACAACATCGACATCGCCTGGTGGCTCTCCTTCTATCCGGGATTGGCCATTCTAATCACCGTCCTCGGCTATAACCTGCTCGGCGAAGGCATCCGGGACGCCCTTGATCCCAGGCTTCGACGCTGAAGTGGTGTCTCTTGCCTTATTTCATTGAGAGATTACGCGCCGTAATTTGCCCCGCAAGGGGGCATATTTCAAGCCTCGCCCGCAAAATCAATTTTCCCGACTTGCTTGAGCATAAATACTTAATATTATTACTTTAATTTTGACAAAACCCCGCAAACTCAATGCGGCTCGGAGCGTCGGTAAACGCCCTCTCAAACCGCATGGTTAACTTCGATGCGCGCTGCATCTTTTTTCCGGGCTCGCGCATTTTTCCCCTGTTTTGGGGCATTTTGCGGGTATGGTGGCCACTCTTCCAGGCGCCCTGTCAACACCCTGTCAACGCCCTGTCAAAACCATGTCAAGGCCCTGTCAAAACCATTGACTTTTGCAGTCAGATACGGTATAGTCATCTCAAGCGTATTTCAAACCAGTCCCAAACAAATCTTAACAAAAGGAGGAAAAACATGGTCACAACAGCCACAACTGTCACAACGTACACCAAAGGGAAGCTATACCGGCTCAAGCTCGCCGATTTGCTGCCCGATCCCGACCAGGCGAGGAAATTTATGGACCCGATAGCCCT
>CAIUXU010000183.1 GCA_903903205.1 uncultured Syntrophobacterales bacterium | reverse complement strand
TTTCCCCATGCGCACCGCTTCCGCTTTGAGAGCACCCCGGTCTATCTTTCTTCTATATCCTGCGGCTAACCGGCCGCCTTGAAGATGGGCAAATACATGGCGATGAGTATAAAGCCGACAATGGGCCCCAGAATCATCATCATGAGCGGTTCCAGCATCCCGGTTAACGCTGCAACCGCCGCATCCACCTCATCGTCATAAAAATCGGCGATCTTCGCAAGCATCGTATCCAGCGCGCCCGTGGCTTCACCAACGGCAATCATCTGCACAACCATGGAAGGAAAGACATCCGTCTCCGCCAGGGGCTCGGCGATCGTTTTCCCTTCGCTGATAGACTTCCGTGTGTTCATCAGGGCGATCTCGATGATCTTATTTCCCGCAGTCTTGCTAACGATACCGAGCCCTTCGATGATTGGAACGCCGCTCTGCATCATCGTGGAGAGGGTTCTCGAAAATTTGGCCACGGCCACTTTCTTCAGAAGCGGACCAAAGATCGGGGCTTTCAGGATCAGCCCATCGAGGACGAGTGTCCCCTTTTCGGTCGCATAGTACTTCTTGAGTGCAAAACGGAATGCAAAGACACCTACTATCGCGTGGAACCAGTAATCCTGTGCGGCCTGGCTTACGTTCACCAGAAACTGCGTCGGTCCCGGCAGGGCTCCACCCATCCCTTCGAACATTTTCTGGAACGTCGGGACCACAAAGATCAGGAGTCCGGCTACGATTAAGGTCGCGATAACCAGAACGATGATCGGATAGGACATGGCCCCCTTGACCTGGCCCTTCAGTTTCATGGCCTTCTCCATGTAACCGGAGAGACGCTGAAGAATAACGTCCAGAATACCACCGCTCTCCCCCGCCGCCACAAGATTGACGAAAAGTTCATCGAAGATCGCCGGATATTTCCTGAGGGCGTCGGTCAGCGTTGAGCCCCCTTCAATATCCCCTTTGATACCCCCGATCACCTTGGCGAATGTCTTGTTCTGCTCCTGCTTGCCGAGGAGGTCCAAACACTGGATCAGAGGGAGGCCTGCATTGATCATGGTGGCAAATATCCGGCAAAAAACCACCACGTCCTTTTCGGTGATCTTCGGCTGGAAGAAAGCAATATTTTCGAAAAGATCCTTCGGCTTCTTCTTGACGGTGATCGTTTTGTATCCCTGCCGGCGGAGCTGGCCACGAACGGTTGCTTCGTCGGCGGCATCGATCTCGCCTTTCCTGGATTCGCCCTTTTTCGTTTCCGCCTGCCACAAGAATACCGGCATAGCTAATTCCCCCACTTTCTGAGAATTTCAAAGAGAATAACCCCCGCCGCCACCGAAACATTCAAGGAAGCCACGCGCCCCCGCATGGGAATTGATACCAGAAAATCGCAATTTTTCCGGATCAGCGGCCGGATTCCCCGTCCTTCGCTCCCCATGACCAGCGCGATATGTCCTTCGTAGTCCGGCATCCTGATATCCGACTGGGCCTCCGCATCGGCGCCGTAAATCCAGAATTCCCTCTCTTTCAGGTATTCGATGGTACGAACCAGATTGACCACCATCGCGACCGGCAGATACTGAAAGGCCCCCGCGGATGCTTTTGCTACGGAAGCCGTCACCGAAGCAGCGCGGTTTTCCGGAATAATGATGCCGTTCGCTCCACAGCAATGCGCCGTCCGGATAATGGAACCGAGATTCTGGGGATCTGTGACACTGTCCAGCAGGACCACCAAGTCATACTTTGACTTCTCATGGCGATGGGCGATGACCTCATCAACCGTGGCATACGCGTGCTCCCGGCACAGCCCCACGATCCCCTGGTGGACACAGCGGGGCGCCAGTTTTTCCAGCCGGTCTCTGCCGCTGCATTCCACGGGAATCTGATGATCCGCGGCAAGCTTCAGGATCTTCTGCACCGCTTCCCCTCCCCGTCCCTCCGCAACGAAGATTTTTTCCAGCATCGCGGGATGCGAAAGGACGACCTCCAGGAGAGGGTTGATGCCGTAAATCACCTGCATTACATCCCCCCACCGCTTTCGACGGCAAAGACAAAGGTCAACTTTCCTCGCAGGAGGTTACTCGGCATACTCATCATCGCCGCTAAATTCGGTGTCGTGCGGTATCGATTTGAAATTTTCTTTAACCCTCTCCAGGTATTCAGGGTGGGCATAACAAACCTTTCCCGCCGCAATCTCCCGGAGAGAAATCACGATCTCCCTGTTGTTTCTCGTATCCGTCAGGGGCTGAGATCCTTTCAAAAGCTGCCGGGTTCGCTGAGCGGTCAGCAGAACGAGGGCAAAACGGTTCTTTGCCATCAGCAAAGAGTCTTCCACGGTAATTCTGGCCATCGGGTATAACCTCCAAATTAGTTAAAGCTATTCGGCTTTGAAAAATGCCTCTATTCTTTCCGTAAAACGATCTCGCCGGGATCTTTCGGCAATGTAAACAGCCCGAAACCGGTCGACGGCCTCTTCCAGCCTGTCGTTGAAAACAATATAATCATACCATAGCGCCTCCCGGATTTCATCCAGAGAACTCCGGAGACGGCGTTCCATGACAGCGCTGCTTTCCCCTCTTCTCGACAGCCGGGACTTCAGCTCGGCAAGCGAAGGGGGAAGAATAAAAATGAAGACGCCCTGCGGACACTGCTCCCGAATTACTTTCGCGCCACGCGGCTCGATATCCAAAATCAGGTCGTATCCCTGGCTGAGAAAGGCATTCATCGTCTTTTTCGACGTCCCATAGAGCTGACCGTAATTTTCCACCCATTCGACAAACTCCCCGCGGGCAATCCTTTCCCGAAACTCCCCCGTGGAGATAAAGTGATAATCCTTTCCGTCAATCTCCCCTGGACGGGGCGAACGGGTGGTGCAGGAGACGGAAAAGCGGACATTGGGAAACATCCGCAGGATCTCCCGGCAGATCGACGTCTTCCCGGCGCCAGAAGGGGCAGAGACGATCATCAGCAAACCATGGGACTGTTCAACCGCCATCTCATTCAATGTTCTGCACCTGCTCCCGCAATTTTGCCAGTTCGCTCTTGATCTCGATGACACTCCGCGAGATCTCCGCATCCCCACTCTTGGAACCGATCGTATTGATCTCCCGGCCCATCTCCTGGATCAGAAAATCGATCTTCCTTCCGGCGGCGTCCGCCACCGCGAGCAGGTCGTTGAACTGATCAATGTGGCTGCGAAAACGGACGATCTCCTCTGTAATATCACTCTTCTCTGCCATGATCGCCACTTCCTGAAGCAGACGCGCCTCATCCACCACCATCCCGCCCGTCAGTTCTCTTACCCGGTCGGTGAGCCGCTTCTGATAGTCCAAAACCACCTGCGGCGATTTCCCTGCAATCCCTTCCAGAAAACCGGCGATCAGCTCCAGACGCGCCGTCAGATCGCGCTTCAGGGTTTCCCCCTCCTTTTCCCTCATCTCTGTCAGCGTCCGGATCGCCTCTGCGAGGATATTTGAAAGCCCCTCCCACAGGGCCACCGGATCTTGGCTCGTCTCGGCAGGAACGAAGGCGTCCCGGAAGCCTGCCATCATCTCCAGAGTGATTTCGCCCCCGAGATGGAGTTCATCCTTCAACTGCCCGAGGAGGGCATGGTAATTGCGGACCAGCGGCAGGTTCAATGTGAAACGGGCGGGCGCCTCTCCACTCGCGTCGCTCTCCACCCGAACGGTTGCCTCGATCCGCCCCCGGGAGAACTGCTCTCCGATTCTCCTTTTGATCTCGCCCTCCAGCGGTAGAAGCATCCCCGGCACGCGCAGCGCGATCTCCAGAAAACGGTGGTTGACGGACTTCATCTCGACCATGAATTTCCTGTCCAAAAGGACAGCCTCCGCCTTGCCATACCCAGTCATACTCTTAATCATCTAAATTCCTCATGATAAAATTACAGATGGTTCGTCAAGCTTACCATGAGCGGTTTCGTCGCCGCTCGTTCTGAGGCTGTCGAAGGGGCCCACCGTGTTCTCTTTGAGCTGCATCTGGTACTTTCCCCGGATACGGAGCAACATGCCGGTCACCTCCTCACCGGCATAATCCGGATAGGTCCAGGGGAGGGAATGAAACGATTTTCCCCGGTAGATCAGGGTCAGATCGGCGTAGATCCCGTCCCTGAGATAGGGCCGATGGCCATACCCCTTTCCGGTGGCAAGGATCAGATGGGCCATGGCCAGATAGCCGGGATCGATATTTACCCGCCTTTGCCCCTCCGCCGACAACCTTTTCTCCAGAGCGTTTGTCCAGATCTTGACGTCCGGCAGCGACTCCGGCCGGATGAGCCGCTCAAAGGCAACAAACCGGCGGATCAGGGAACCTCCGAATTCCTTTATGTAATAGTCGGTATAGGAAAAAGGCGTCGGCGCACTGATGAAATCCGCCCTGCCATACCTTTCCGACAGGCTCTGAACCGCCTCGCCAAGCAACCCGTCATCCCCGGAAAAAAGGCTCGCCACCAGTTTAACGGCCTCCGGCTGCTGCGGAGCACTCATAGGGCCCCTCTCAGCTCCTCTCGCGTCACGGTCGCCGTACCCGCCTTTCCGACCACGATCCCTGCGGCATGGTTGGCCAGATAGGCCGCCTCACGGAAAGAGGCCCCCGCGGCCAGAGAAAGGGCCAGAACGCCGATAACCGTATCCCCGGCGCCGGTCACGTCAAAAACCTCTCTCGCTTCCGTTGGAAACAGGGTGTGTTTTATTCGGCCATCCTTCTCAAACAGGCTCATTCCCTCTTCCCCACGGGTCAGCAGCAGGGCCTTGAAATCGTACTGCTGCAGCAGCTTGGTACCGACACGGATATGGTCCTGGCCATTTTTCATCTCTTCCCCCGCAGCCTGACCGGCCTCGTAATGGTTAGGGGTAATGATGTCGAAACCCTGGTAGACGGAAAAATCCCGCTGTTTCGGATCCACACAGGTAAAGATCGGCCGGCCGCCAATCACCTTTCGGATCCCGTCGAGAAGGGGGCGGGTCACCACCCCCTTGCTGTAATCCGATATCACCAGAGCGCCCAGATCTTCCCGCAATGATTCGATGTAGTCGATGATTTTCCGGACACTTTTGGCCTGGAGCGGTTTACGCTCCTCCCGGTCGAAACGAACCACCTGCTGACCGTGCGCCACGATCCTTGTCTTGAGCGTTGTGGGACGCCCCGTCTCAACGACGATGCCCTCCGTGTCCAGCCCCCGGCTGCGGAGCTCGGTCAGCAGCCGTCTCCCCGTTTCGTCGGAGCCGACCACCCCGGCCAGATGAACCTGTCCCCCCATCGCAAAGATGTTGTTTTGCACATTGGCGCAGCCGCCCAGCATGAAGTTATCTTTCGTCACCTCGACAACGGGAACGGGGGCCTCGGGAGAGATCCGGGAGACCTTCCCCCAGATAAAGTGGTCCGCCATGATATCCCCGACAACCAGAACTCTGGACCGGGGGAAATTATCCATGATCGCAAACGCCCGCCTGTTGCTCATGATCCGCTTCATCGAGATCCCGTTATCCGATCCGGAGAGAAAAAGTCATATTTCATGGCCGCTTATCTATGCTTACGGGCGGCGTTTGTCAACCATTAAATCAAGCGCTGCGGACTGAGTGCTGTAGGGGCGGGTTTCAAACCCGCCCCTGCTCGGCACCAAGCGCCAAGCACTTTTTCAATTGACTTCAGGGGGATATTCGGGTAGAAACGCCGGAATCATCGGAGGTTCGCCCCAGGACATTTATCCGCCCGAACAGGAGCTGATCATGGTTCGTTCCGCACTGCTGGTCATGCTTGCCGTAGCCATCACCGCCTTCATGTCGGCGTGCGCCTATCTCTTCCCGCTCATCTCCCCCGGTGAGAACAAGGCGCACAAGATTGCCAATCTGTGGGCGAAAATGCTTCTCAGGCTCACCGGCGTCCGGGTGGATGTGGTCGGCCGCGAAAACGTCCTGATGAACCGGCCGCAGATCTTCATGGCCAACCACCAGAGCGATTTCGACATCCTGATCGTCCTGGCCCACATCCCCGGACAGTTTCGCTGGATCGCCAAAAAAGAGCTTTTCAAGATCCCGATATTCGGCCGGGCGATGAAAAATGCGGGATATATCGAAATCGACCGGCAGAATCACGAGAGGGCGATGAAAAGCCTGGCGGAGGCAGCGCAGAAAATCCGGGAGGGGAAATCGGTGGTCACCTTCCCCGAGGGGACCCGAAGCAAGGACGGCACGATCAAACCATTCAAACAGGGGCTGTTCCATCTGGCCATCCAGGCAGGCGTCCCCATTGTGCCCATCTCGATCATCGGCGCCAAACAAATCATGCCAAAGCGGACCCTGAAAGTGAACCCGGGCCGAATCACGATGGTCATCGACAAACCAGTGGATGTATCCGGATACACGATTGAAACAAGGGGTGAGCTCATTGAGCGGGTCCGCGACATCATCGTCCGTAACTTTGAAAAATGAATGAAAAATCGCCTTCCCAGAAACGGGTCACAGAAATTGCGGGGTTGACCTGCATTGCCGTCGCGCTGTTCCTTGTGCTGGCTTTTTTTTCCTATCACCCGCTCGATCCCTCTTTTACGCATTACCTGCCGGATGACGCGCCGGTCCAAAACTGGACAGGCGCGGCGGGATCATACACCGCGGACACCCTGCTCCGCCTGCTGGGGGTCGGCATTGGCTGGCTGCCGGTCGTGCTGCTGGTCGCCGCCTTCCGGTATTTTCGTAAACCGCAATTTCGGATCGGGTGGGCTGTAGCGGCGGGCCTGATCGGACTTGTCTTCGCCACATCCAGCCTCTCCGGACTGCTGCTCGGAAACATCACGATTTACGGAAGCTCTCTGGACACGGGGGGGCTGCTGGGAACGGCCACGGCAAAGCTTCTGGACACCCACCTGCGTCTGGCCGGCTCCCTGATCATTCTCGGTTTGATCCTGATCGTAGCACTGATGGTCCAGTTCGATTTTTCGATTGTCGCCTTTGCCGGGAAATCGGCCGCCACCGCCTGGGAAACCGCGCAAACGACGGGATCTTTGCTTGACCATTTCTGGGAGAGATTTGGAAGGAAACACGAAGCAGACACTACGAGCAAATCCGCTCCGGAAACCGCCCCGATCATCGAAGAGACGAAGCGCGAAACCCTGAAGGAAAAGTTGGCAAAGGCGGAGCAGACCCACTTCGATTTTGCAAGCCGCCTGACCGGAAAATTCAAGCTCCCGCCGCTAACCCTCCTGGACCATCTGGAGAGGAAGGATACGAAAATCAAGCGAGAAACCTTGCTTGCCAACTCCCGCACCCTTGAGAAAAAACTCTCCGATTTCGGCGTTGACGGAAAAGTAGTGGAGGTAAGACCCGGCCCGGTGATCACCATGTATGAACTGGAACCTGCACCAGGCGTCAAAATCAACAGAA
>CAIUXU010000182.1 GCA_903903205.1 uncultured Syntrophobacterales bacterium | reverse complement strand
TGGCCGCCGGATTTTTCTATCTTGGAAATGTGCGGGCGATCTCCGAAGGTTGGAACCGGATTCAGAATACCTTTTCCTTTGTCGTCCTCGACCGGAAACCCCATTTCTACTCACTTCTCCTGGAAAAAAACGGGAAGGATTACCGCCTGACCTCCAACGATATTTTTGAGGTTTCCTACCGGGATGAATTTGTGGTCAAAGAGATTTCGACGGATGTTCTCTTTGGCGGCGGCATCGCAGTGGATGTCGCAGGACTCGGAGACAAGAACGATTTTGGGAAGCTCCTCAAGGGAATCGAACTTGTGGACAAGGCGGTCTTGACTGGCCGGGGTGGTGTCGGGGAAAACAAACCGGGCGAATATTCACTGCAGATTTCCTATCGGGGAGACCCGATTGCGGCCATTCCGATCCGGATACAAATCACCCCCCAGGACTGGCTGCGCTATGCCCGGAGTTCCGGGAATCAGAAGGTCCAGATCGAATACCTCAAACGTGCGATCGCCCTGAACCGGGAAGATACGAATGTGCGACGGATGCTTGCCTCGATCTATCTCCATGCCGGCATGACAGGGGATGCAATTTCACAGTATAAGGAGATTCTTGCGCTGAAGCCGGATGATACGGCGGTCCTGTCCGAGTTGGTGAAGTGCTATCTGAAAAGCGGACAGTATGAAGAAGTAATCCGGATTACCGCTCAGCTTGTCAAAGCCAATCCGAAGGACAATGCGGCGTTGGCCGATATGGCCCTGGCCTGGGGAAATTTGGGGAACTGGAAAAAGGCGATCGCAACTTATGAAGATTCCCTGAAGATCCAATCCGGCAATCCCGCGGTCATGTTCAGGTTGGGGGAGGCTTATGAGAAGATGAACCAGTTGGGAAAGGCCGCAGAACAATATCAGTTGGTGCTGGAAAAGGTGCCGAAGGCCGATCATGTGGCGGTCGCTTTGGCGAACGTCACATTGAAGTTGGGGAATTATGACGATGCGATCCGGTGGCATCGGGAGGTCCTGAAGAGACAGCCGAAGAATGCCGCCGCCTATGCCAATCTCGGACTGGCCTACGGCAGCAAAGGGCAGACCCCGGAAGAGATCGAGAATTACAGAAAGGCGATAGAACTGAACCCGCGTGATCCGGTGGTTCACTTTAACCTGGCGACCGCTTATGAAAAGGCGAAAAAGGAGCCGGAAGCGGTTCGGGAATACCAGAAAGCTCTGGAATTGAAACCCCAGGATTCCGATGCTCTGGAAAAACTGGCCGATCTCCATTTCAAGGCGAAACGTTACAGTGAGGCCGTTCCTCTTTACGAGAAGGCGGTGAAGATGAGTCCCCGGAAATCGGTGATTTACACCCGTCTTGGTTTTGCCTACGCCGAGCTGAAGAAACCTGCCCAGTCCAGGGCAAACTATGAACAGGCTCTCCGATACGGCGGAAAGGATCCCCGTGTCCGGCAGAATCTGGCTCTTTCCTACAGCCAGACGGGAAAGACAAAAGAATCGATTGCAATGTATGAAAAGCTTGCCGCCGCGAAACCGACGACCGAAGTCCTGAACACCTTGGCGGACGCATACATGAGGGAAAAACAGTACGACAAGGCCATCGGGGCCTATAAGAAGCTGATCGAATTGAGCCCGAAGAGGGCAGCCGGGTACGCGAGCGCCGCTTACGCGTACGGACTCAAGGGTGATTTGGACCGGCAAATCGAATATTACCTGAAGTCGCTTAAATGGGATTCGGAAGACGACGAGGTTTACCTGAATCTTGGAGCCGCTTATGAGAAAAAAGGGCTTTTCAAGGAGGCGCTGAAGGCCTACACAAACGCTTATGAACTGAACCCCGACTCGGTGACAGCGGCCAAGAAGATTCCCCAGATGAAAGTTCGGATATTGCAGCAGAAATGATAAATTGCATTGAGGAGTGTGTGGATGAAGAAGATCAGGATTGGTAGTTTCGAGGTCGGTGGAGGGGCTCCCCTTGTGCTCATCGCCGGTCCCTGTGTGATTGAAAATGAAGAAAAGAGCATGGAGATCGCCGGTTACCTGAAGGGGCTGACGGGTAAGCTTGGTATTCCGTTCATCTTCAAGGCCTCTTACGACAAGGCGAATCGGACCTCCCGTGACGCTTATCGCGGACCGGGCTTGACCCGGGGCCTTGAAATTCTGAAGAGAATCCGGGAGGAGTTTGCGATCCCCGTTCTCTCCGATGTCCATCGCTTTGAGGAGATCGCCCCGGCAGCGGCGGTCCTCGATGTCCTCCAGGTCCCGGCCTTTCTCTGCCGGCAGACCGACTTCATCGCCGAGATTGCCCGCATGGCGAAGGTGGTGAACGTCAAGAAGGGGCAGTTTCTCGCCCCGTGGGATGCCGTCCATATTGCCGAAAAGGCCGCGGCGGCCGGAAATGATAACATTATGCTGACCGAGCGGGGGGTCAGCTTCGGCTACAACAACCTGGTTGTCGATTACCGATCTTTTCCGATTCTGCAAGCGACGGGATATCCGGTCATTTTTGATGCCACGCACAGTGTCCAGCTCCCGGGCGGGGCAGGTAACGCCTCGGCGGGAGACCGCAGGATGGTCCCTTGTCTCGCGCGGGCGGCGGTGGCGGCCGGGATCGATGGTCTGTTTTTCGAAGTTCATCCGGACCCGGACCATGCACTTTGCGATGGGCCCAATTCTCTGGCCCTGGACAGCCTTCCGGAGCTTCTTGCGACGCTCATGAAGATTGATGCGGTGGTGCGTACGAAACAGGGCTGAATCTGTCTTATTTAAATTGAGGTGCAACATGGTTGAAGAGGGGTTCGAAGAGAGGCTTCTGAACAAAATCCGTAAGATAAAGATCCTCATCTTGGATGTGGACGGGGTTCTGACTGACGGCAGGATTGTTATCGACGATGCGGGACTGGAGAGCAAGCAGTTCGATGTGAAGGACGGCCATGGTCTGAAAATTCTCATGAGATACGGCATCGATGTCGTGCTGTTGACCGGGAGGCAGTCCCGCGTGGTCGAACACCGCGCCACCGATCTGGGGATCACCGAGGTTCATCAAGGGATCTGGAACAAGGCCGAAGCCTTTGAAGAGATTCTCAAACGGAGAAATATTACCCCGGAGGAGACGGCCTGTGTCGGGGATGATGTGGTGGATATTCCTCTCCTCAGGCGGGCAGGTTTTTCCGTGGCTGTGGCCGACGCCGTCTTGGAGGCCAGGCAGGTGGCCGATTATGTGACGCATCGTCCAGGGGGCAGGGGAGCTGTTCGGGAGGTGTGTGAGGTAATCCTCAAGGCACAGAACCGATGGTCGGATGTCGCCGTAAAATATGAATTTTCATGAACCCTATTGGCGGGGAGGGGCGTGATACAGGACCATCTCTCCCCTTCAGGACGCGACGTTTGACCTTTACATCGGTGGAAGCGGATGATAGTATTTCAGACAGGATGAAGACAAAAAGAAAAATGGTGCTTATTGTCGCGGTCCTGGTGGTGATTTTGTCCCTGGTAACGATTTTCATGATCAGCCTCAGGGTGGCGCCGGAAAAGACGCTCCTGAAGATCATGGCGGACAAGGTTGACCTGCAGATTAAAGATGTCCGCTATACAGAGATCGGTGATTCCGGTATGAAATGGGAGATCACCGCGGATACAGCGCGTTATCTGAAGAAGGAGAACCTGGCCCTCTTTGAGAAGGTGACGGTCCGGCTGGTGATGAAAGATGGTCGGACCTTCGTGATGAATGGCGATCAGGGGCGGCTCGACACCCAATCGCGGGACATGGAAATTGACGGGAATGTTGGCATCGTTTCGGGGAATGGGGATCGTTTTGCAACAGACCATCTTCGGTATCGGAACGCCACCCGACGGATCGAAACAGACCGCCCCGTCGCAATGGAAAACGGAAATGTCCGAATCAGCGGCGTCGGGATGATCTTTCATCTGGACGATAGCAAATTAACGCTGCTTTCGCAGATTAGGGCGAGTCATGGGCAGGGGAAATAAGGTGTTAAAAAATATCTTTCGAATCATGCTCTGCATTGGCCTTCTGATGACGATCCTCCATTTTCCGGGGGACGCCCGGTGCGAGACAAAGCAGAAACCCTCGATCGACAGGGATCAGCCGATTCAGATCGTCTCCGACCGCATGGATGCCTACAACGAGAAGCGGATGGTTGTTTTTTCGGGCAATGCCGTGGCTACGCAGGGTGCGCGGACGATCCGCGCGGAACGGCTGACACTTTATTCCAGGGATGATCAAAAGAAGTCCGGCCGGGGAGGACCCGATGCATCCTCATCTTCCTCGTCAAAAGGCGAAGGGACGGGAAATCTGGACAGGGTGGAGGCAAAAGGGCGCGTTACGATCACGGAGGGCGAGCGGGTCGTGACCGGAGAAGAGGCCGTCTTCGAACAGGATACCCAGAAAATCACGATGACGGGCAGCGCTGTCCTGCGCGAGGGCGACAACATCATCCGGGGAGACCGGATCGTCGTGTTCATGAACGAAAACAGGGGATTGGTTGAAGGATCGGAGAGTCGGCGCGTGACGGCCACAATCTATCCCGGCGAGATGAAAAAACGGTGACCTCTTCCAGTCGGTATCACGGGATCTTGTCATGGGAAAACTGACAGCGACAGGCCTGGTCAAGATCTACAACCGACGACGGGTGGTTGATCGGATCGACCTTGAGATCAATCCGGGAGAGGTGGTTGGTCTCTTGGGACCGAACGGCGCCGGAAAGACGACGACCTTTTACATGATCGTCGGGCTGATCAAGCCGGATGGTGGGGCGATCTTCCTCGATGGCGAGGATCTGAGCCGCAGTCCGATGTATGTGCGGGCAAGAAAGGGGCTGAATTATCTGCCGCAGGAGCCCTCCATATTCCGGAAACTGACGGTGAGGGAGAATGTCATGGCCATTCTCGAAACGCTTCCCTTGGGTCGCGAAGATAGAGAAGGGCGCCTGGAAATGCTGCTTGCGGAGCTGGATTTAACCCAAATCGCCGAAAACAAGGCCTATTCCCTGTCGGGAGGCGAACGGAGGCGGGTGGAGATCACGCGGGCCCTTGTTACCTCGCCGAAATATATTCTTCTCGATGAGCCTTTTGCGGGGATCGATCCACTTGCGGTGGCGGATATCGGGAAAATTATCACCCGGCTGAGGGCGAAGGGGATCGGGGTTATCATCTCCGACCACAATGTTCGGGAGACCCTTTCCGTCTGTGATCGGGCCTACATCGTTAACGAAGGTAAGGTTCTCGTGGAAGGAACGCCGGAATTGATCTCGGGATCCGAGATCGCAAGGAAGATCTATTTTGGCGACGATTTTAAATTCTGATCTGTAATGGAAGGCAGCGCAGTCGAAACATGGCATTTGAACTAAGACAGAATCTGAAACTGACTCAGCAATTGATTATGACGCCGCAGCTTCAGCAGGCGATTAAACTCCTGCAGTTGTCGCGACTGGATCTGGTCGATATGGTCAACCAGGAGATAGAGGAAAACCCGCTGCTGGAAGAGGTCGTCTCCGATGAGGACCCCGAGGCCGAAAAAAAGATCGAACCACCACAGACCGAGGAAGGCGATCGGGAAGAGAGCAAAACGGTCGAGCGGACAGGAGAGCTGACAGGCGAGGGAGACGGTCGGGAGGAGTTCGACTGGGACGGCTATCTGGAAGACTACGGGCCGATGGGGGTCACCTACGATCGGCAGGAGGGGACAGCCCCTTCCTGGGACAACCTTCTGGTAGCGAAAAGCTCGCTTACGGACCATTTGATGTGGCAGCTCCTTCTTTCCAGTTTTACCGAGGCTGAGTACCGTATTGGCGAACAGATCATCGGCAACCTGGATCAGAACGGCTATCTTGTTGCCACACCGGATGAGATTGCCGCCCAGGAGAATGTGGCGCCGCCCTTCGTAGAAGAGGTACTTAAAAAGATTCAGGAATTCGATCCTGTTGGGATTGCTGCCCGCAACCTTCAGGAGTGCCTGCTCATCCAGGCGAAGTTGGCGGGGGATGCGCGTTTCCTTGTGGAGCGGATTATTCTTGGCCATCTCAAGGATCTTGAGGTCAAAAATTATCACCAGATTGCCAGGAAGTTGAAAGAGTCCCTCGATGATGTTCTGGCGGCGGTCATGGTCATCAGTCACATGGATCCCCATCCGGGGAGTATCTACAACGAGGAGCGCATCCAGGCGATCGTTCCCGATGTTTATGTATTCAAGAGCGGCGATGATTACAAGATCGTTTTGAACGACGAGGGGCTTCCGCGACTCCGGATCAGCAATTTCTATCGGGAGATCATGGGCGGAATGAACGCCGGGGAGAAGCAGGAAACCGGGAAAAGGTATATCAAGGAGCGGGTCCAGTCGGCAACATGGCTGATCAAGAGCATTCAACAGCGGCAGAAGACGATCTACCGGGTTACCGAGAGCATTGTCCGGTTTCAGAGGGATTTTTTTGACCGGGGGATCAACTCGATGAAGCCTTTGATCCTGCGGGACATCGCCGATGATGTGGAGATGCATGAATCAACGATCAGCAGGGTCGTGACGAACAAATACATGCATACGCCGCGGGGTCTCTTCGAGTTGAAATACTTTTTCGGCAGCGGCATTCACAAGCCCGGAAGCGACGACGTCTCATCCAAGAGCGTCCAGGATGATATCCGGAAGATCATCGGCAAGGAAGATCCCCGTAAACCGCTCAGCGACCAGGTTATCGTTGCGCGCCTCGAGGATTCAGGGATCTCCATCGCCCGGCGGACGGTTGCGAAATACCGGGAGATGATGGGAATTCTACCCTCTTCCATGCGGAAGAAATATTTTTAACAAGCGTTAACAAGGCCTGTCCTGAGGACCGCGAAGCCCTTCGACAGGTTCGGGGCGAACGGAAGCGGGAGCGGTATCGAAGGGCGAAGGATCGAATCAGAAACGGGAGGAACAGATCATGAAGATTTCTGTGACATTCAGGAGTGCGGAGGGAGAAAATTGGCAGCGGGAGTATGTGGAAGAAAGACTTAAAAAACTGGAGAAATACATCGATAATCCAGTGGATGCGCGTGTTATCCTGTCGGTTGAGAAATTCCGGAATACGGCGGAGATCAATCTGATGGCAAACGGGTTGAACATCAACGGCAAGGAAGAAGAAAAGGATATGCATCTGGCCATTGACAACGCCATCGAAAAGATCGAGCGTCAGCTCAAAAAACGGAAGGAAAAGGTCCGTGGTTTCAAGGCCAATCTTTCCCGAAGCGGAGAATCCGATGAGGAATCTGATGAGGAATCCGGTGCGGAAGAGGGCGAGGATCTGGTTGACGCCAAGGTGGTCGAGACACGCACAGTGGTCTTGAAGCCGATGTCGATCGATGACGCCGTCCTGGAAATGGAGACTACAAAAAACCGGTTTGTGATCTATCGCGACTCGTCAACCGAGAATGTCAACGTCATCTACCGGCGCGAGGATGGGAAATTTGCGCTGATGGAGATCAGTCGTTGAGTTCTGAGGATAAAGCATGAAAATCACGGATATGCTCAAGCGTGAGTTCGTTATCGAGCATTTGAAAGCAGGAAACAAGCGCGATGCGCTTGCAGAACTGGCGGGCATTTTTACGCAGGGAGGGATCAATGTTGATTCCGAGGCGATGCTCCATGTTCTCCTGGAGAGGGAAAGGTTAGGGAGCACCGGCATCGGCGATGGGATCGCCATTCCCCACGGCAAACTCCCGGGACTTGAAGAGACGGTGGTCTCCTTCGGCAGGAGTCGGGAAGGGATCGCCTTCGAGGCGATGGACGGAAAGCCCGTACATCTCTTTTTCTTGCTGATGGCGCCCGAGAATTCGGCCGGTCAGCATCTTAAGGCGCTGGCGAAGATCTCCCGAATGCTGAAGGATGTGAACTTCCGCAAGAACCTTCTGGAAGCGAAGATGCAGGAGGATCTCTTCCGGATTATCGCCGAAAAGGATGATGAAACTTGATCCCCGATAAGGGCCTTCGGGGATGACAACAGGGAGAGATTGCCAGATGAGGGCCGTAACGGTGAAGGAAATCCTCACTTATGGGGAGAGACTCGGGATTACGGAAATTGTATCACCTCCACGAGTCCGCGGGGTGGTCCGTCATCTGCTTCGCTCTGCAGGGGGAGGGGGGGCTCACGGGATGACGCCCTTTCCGCACTCCATGTTGATCCTTACTCCGCCAGCGGTTGGCGGGGCTCATGAAGACGGATGGAACCGCTCTGCTCCCGCATCCTCCTTCCGGAATATCTCCTGTCTGGCCCTGTCTCAGCAAAAGATAACCGTTTTTCTACGGCAATTTTCCGAACAGACGGAGACGCCCATCTTTTCGTCGCGATACGACGATTCATTGCTCCACAGCCGGCTGACCGGCCTGCTTCGGGAGAGAGGTGAGCGGCAGGTTATGGTCCACGGCGTACTCGTTCGGGTTTGCGGTCTCGGTGTTCTGCTTCTCGGTGAAAGCGGGATTGGTAAAACGGCTTGCGGCCTTGCCCTCATGGACAAAGGCAATCGCTGGGTGGCGGATGATGCCGTCGTTCTGAAGGGAAGGGGAGACGCCGTTTATGGGCGCGGCCATCAGAGAACGGCGGGTAGGATTGCCGTGCGGGGTCGGGGGATTCTCCGGGCCGCAGATCTGCTCGGGCCAGGGCGCCTTCTTTCGGAAATCCGTGTGGATGCGCTCGTCCGGCTTGTCCGTGAGACTGAAAAAAATGCAATGCAGGAGAGGGCCTCCTTTCAAGAGATGGTTGGGGTTTCTCTCCCCTGCCGGGATCTTGCGGCGGATGTTGATTCCCGGCTGGTAGCCGAACGGGTTAAGAAAGTGCTGAGTAAAACCATATCTCCGATAAAAGCGCTCGGGGATGACAAAAAAAACTCAGTCCTCACTCCTCAGCACTATGCCAAGGGGGGATCAGGATGAAGCAGCTTCGTGTGGTCATTATCACGGGACTTTCCGGTTCCGGCAAGAGTACCGCCTTGCGGGCGCTCGAGGACATCGGCTTTTTCTGCGTCGATAACCTGCCGGTGGTTTTGCTATCGAAATTTCTGCAAATCCAGTCCGATCCGGCCAAACAGATCTCGCAGGTTGCGATGGTCATGGATCTCCGGGAGCAGGCGTTCCTGGAAAAATACCCGCAGATCTTTGTCCAACTCAAGGAAAAAGGTCTTCGGATCGAGATCCTTTTTTTCGATGCCACCGACGAGTCGATCCTGCGCCGTTTCAGCGAGACGAGACGCACCCACCCTCTGGCCCCGCTTGGTTCAATCATGGACGGCATCCGACTGGAAAGGGAAAAACTGGCCCCTTTGAGACAGATGGCCGACAGGGTCATCGATACCACCTCCTGCAATGTCCATCAGCTCAAGGATGTCGTTCAGCGGCATTTCCGATCCTCTTCGGTAAAGAGCCTGGGGATTCATGTGACCTCCTTCGGCTACCGCTATGGGTTGCCAGCGGACGCCGACATGGTCCTGGACGTTCGTTTCCTCGCCAATCCCCATTTTGTGGAGGAGTTGCGCAGTTGCGACGGCCATGATTCCCGTGTGCGCGATTATGTTTTGGAATCGGAAGATGGTCGGACTTTTGTCACGAAACTGTTTGATCTGTTGGCATTTTTGATTCCTCTCTACGAAAAGGAAGGCAAGTCCCGTTTCAACCTCGCCCTAGGCTGCACCGGCGGCCATCACCGCTCCGTTGTGATGGCCAACCTGCTCGGCGCCTACTTTGCAGAGAAAGGCTATCTGACACATATTGCCCACCGCGATATAGGGAAATCTTAGCAAGGCCAGAGGTTATATTTAGATATTTTGCTAAATGGACAGGTTATTAGCGATCTGCACCGTTTTTGGGAGGCGTCGCGTCGGCGGATGATTCCTCCCGCTTTACGATCCGGACCTTGAGGATGGCCGTCTTTGTTACCTCTTCACAGTAGAGCCGATACTCCCGCCATTCAATTTTTTCCCCTTTTTCCGGAAACTTTCCAAGACGGTCGAGAATCAGGCCGGCCAGCGTGTCGTAGGGGAGTCCCTCGCCGGGTGTGATGCCGAGATGTTCCTCCATTTCATTGACGGGCAGGAGCGCGTCCACAAGCAGGCTCCCATCCGGGAGCTTCTGCACCCGGCGTACCTCGCCGACGTCGTGCTCATCCTCAATCTCTCCCACGAGCTCTTCCAGCAGATCCTCCGTTGTGGCAAGGCCGCTCAGGATGCCGTACTCGTCCACGACAAGCGCCATCTGGACTCGTTTGCGCTGCATCTCCCGGAGGAGGCTGCTCACCTTTTTCCCTTCCGGAACGAACAGCGGGGCGCGGACGATCCCGGCGATGTCGAGCTCTTTTTCTGTGCAAAGGTTTCCGATCAGGATGTCCTTCGTGTGGACGAAGCCGACCACATGGTCCATGTCACCCCGGATAACCGGATAACGGGTGTACATATTCTCCCGAACGGTCCGGAGCATCTCCTCCCGCGGCAGCTCCAGGTCGATCGCGATCATCCGCGCCCGGGGGACCATGACCTCGCGGACGGTGGTATGCGAGAATTCAAAGATGTTCTCGATGTAGCGGTGCTCGGTCTCGGTCAGTGCGCCCGCTTCGCTTCCCTCTGCGAGGAAATGCTGAACCTCTTCGCGGGTGACGAAGGCCGCTCCCCCCTTTGGGGTGATTCCGAGAAGTGAAAGAACGGCCCGGTTGGAGAAGGTCAGAAACCGGACGACTATCGCCGCGACAATCGAGAGCAGATGGATCGGCCGGGCGACGCTCAAGGCGATCCGGTCCGCGTACTGCAGCCCGATGGTTTTGGGCGCCAGTTCGCCGAGGACAAGGAAGAGGTAAGATATCCCCAGCACTACGATGGCGAGGGAAATCGGCTCTGCCGCATGGTGGATGAAAGGTAAGGGTACGGCCTGGAGCAGCGGTTTGAGATATTGGACCGCCGCTGAACCGCCGATCGCCGAGGCGAGCGAGCCAACGACCGTGACGCCGATCTGGACGGTTGCGAGAAAACGGTGGGGATCTTTCTGGATCTGCTCGACAAGTTCGGCCTGGCGGTTTCCGGCCGAGGCGAGGCTGGCGATCCGGCTCTTGCGCGCGGAAATGACCGCAAGTTCGGTGCCGGCGAAAAAGCCGTTGACCAAAATCAAAAGAAAAATGATAACTAATTCACTCAGGATTGGTTCCAGTGTTCTCTCCCCCCTTGGTTTCGCACGGTTTCCCTTTTCTTCTCAGCAGGTGGAGCAGCGCGTCGTGGTAATACCAGGCCAGAAGTGTGATCAGAATGCTGATTCCGAGAATGGCCACCATGGCGGTATTCTGGTCATTGCGCGCGCAACTTCCGCTCACGGAGAGCATGACGGTGCCAAGAAGCCGTCCGGCAGTGCTGAGGAGCAGAAAGGTTGTCGTTCTCATGTGGCTGAGGCCGACGATGTAGGAGAGGGCGTCCTTCGGGAAGCCGGGGATCAGAAACAGGACGAAGGTGACCGGGATGCCCCGGTGCTCCATGAAGTAATCATACTTTTGGATGATCTGGGGGGTGATGATCTTTTCGACGAAGGGCAGGCCGAGCCAGCGGGCCATCAGAAATGCAAGCCAGGAGCCGATGGTAAGACCGATTGTCGAATAGATAGTTCCCAGGAGGGGTCCGTAGAGATATCCGCCGATGAAACCACTGATCTCTCCGGGAATCGGCGCGAGCAGAACCTGAAGGATCTGGAGACCGATGAAAATCACCACGGAGAGGGGGCCGAAGGAGCTAACGAAATGGGTGAGCTTCTTCCGGCTGAGGAAAAGGCTGTAGAGGTCGAAATGGAAGAAAAGAAAAACGCCGGCAAGGAGCAGCGCCAGCAGCAACGAAATTTTTAAAATAGCATCTCTGTTCATGGTTCCCAGACCGGTTAACCGTCAGATCTCACTTCCCCGAAAATCGGGCAGCGTCGAAACGACTCCACAACTCGCGCTTCTGATCGGCAAGAATTTTCGCACTCATTAACAAAAGGGCGGGTGATTGTAAAGAGGGATATTATAAAAATATTTTTAAAATACTTCTTGACAAACAGCAAAGGGCGTAATAGGCATTATCGCCAGGTGGTCCAACCACCGGTCCAATTATTAACCTGAAAATGTAATAGAGGTTTTTATGCGCGACGACTCTCTGGTATCTGAAATCGAATTAAAAGTGGCAGAGGTTTTCATCGAAGATGTTGGCAAGGGATTGGCACGCTTTGATCCTGATGATATCAAGGCCTTGGGTGCTTCTCTTGGAGACATTGTTGAAATCATAGGAGAAAAAAACACAGTTGCCAGAATTTCAGGGATTTTCCCCGAGCATTTCGGCAAAAAAATGGTCCAGATTGACGGAAACACCCGTGAGAACGCCAAGGTTCAGATTGGCGGCACGGTGAAGATTAAAAAGGCGCCGCGGAAAACCGCAACCATGATCGTGCTTACCCCGATCGATTCCGGAAACTGGTGGCCCGACGAAAACGAGGTTGGATATATCGGCAAGGTCCTGCAGGGTTTGGCGGTCATTGCCGGCGACAAAGTGAACATTCCTCTTTTTGGAGGCAAGGACCGTTTCTTTTCAGTAGACGGCGCTTCGCCCTCCGGCGCAGTCATCATCAACCAGCACACCAAGTTCAAAGTAAACAAGCCCGACTATACCGAACCAGCAGACTCCCGCATCTCTTATGAAGATATCGGTGGATTGGAACGGGAGCTGAGATCCATTCGGGAGATGGTGGAAATTCCGCTCCGTTACGGGGAAATTTTTGACAGGCTGGGCATCGAGGCGCCGAAAGGGCTGCTTCTCTACGGAGCGCCGGGAACCGGGAAAACCCTCATCGCGCGTGCCATTGCGGGTGAGGCGAAGCTCCACTTCATCAAAATCGATGGACCGGAAATCATCCAGAAATATTACGGCGACAGCGAGGCCCGGTTGCGTGAAATTTTTGAAGAGGCGACACGCAAAGCGCCGAGCGTCATCTTTATCGATGAAATTGACGCCATTGCCCCGAAGCGCGCCGAGGTTGTTGGCGATGTGGAAAAGAGGGTGGTCGCGCAACTGCTTGCCCTCATGGACGGCACCGTTCCCCGCGGTCATGTTCTGGTGATCGGTGCGACCAATGTCCCGGAGATGATAGACCCGGCTTTGCGCAGACCGGGCCGCTTTGATCGGGAAATCGGCATCTCGGCTCCCCACGCGGATGGGCGCCGGGCCATCCTGAAGATTCACAGCCGTCGTATGCCCCTTGCATCCGATGTCGACCTTGATCAGATTGCGCAGATTACCCACGGTTTTGTGGGGGCCGACCTGGAAGCGCTCTGCAAAGAGGCGGGAATGGCTGCCGTGCGGCGCTATCTGCCGGTGGGGGCTTTGGGCAACGCCGACCGTCTCCCTGTCACCCCGGAAAGCATGCGGATTTCCCGCGAAGATTTTCTGACGGCCCTCCGAGAGGTTGAACCTACCGCAACCCGTGAATTTTTCAACGAAAGATCAACCTTGAAGCTCAATGACCTCGGTGGCTTGGCCGAAATCAAGGAGACGCTTCTCTCGATTGTCGACTGGCCGCTGAAATATCCGGAACTCTTCGCTTCGGGCAAGGTTTCGTCACGCGGCGTCCTGTTGTCCGGACCTTCCGGAACCGGGAAGACGATGATGGTCAGGGCTCTGGCCGGAGAAACCGGCATCAATTTTATCCCGATCAGCAGTTCCATCCTTTTTTCGAAGTGGCTGGGGGAATCGGAAAAGGCGCTGCACGGGATATTTAAAAAGGCCAAACAATCCGCTCCAACCATTCTCTTTTTCGATGAAATCGATGCCTTGGCTCCAAAACGTGGTGAAGAGACGGGATCTGGCGCCCTTGAACGTGTGGCAAGCCAGTTTTTCAACGAGCTGGATGGGTTGAGCGATCTCTCACAGGTGATCGTGATCGGGGCTACCAATCGGGAAGACCTTCTTGACCCAGCGCTGCTACGGCCCGGACGCCTCGATTATATTCTCAATTTTTGTGCCCCGGATGAGAGGGAGCGGCTCGAAATATTCCGCATTCACACCCTGGGGAGGCCGCTTGGCGGCGATGTGAATCTTGACGTGCTGGCAAGCATTACCGAGGGGCTGGTTGGATCTCACATTGCGTTCCTCTGCAAGAGGGCGACGATGCTGGCCATTGCGGACCTGATTCATGAACAGCAGGGCAAAAACCACGAAAAGCTTTCTGTCTCCGCAGCACACTTTAAAATGGCGATCGAAGAGCTCAGAAAAAGCGATGAGGCCAGGCCATGCTGAAGCCGGTCGAGAAAAAAAAGGCTTACGAGGATATCGTGCAGCAGATCCAAACGCTCATTGAAGATGGAAAATTGAAGCGGGACGATCACCTCCCTTCTGAACGAGACCTGAGTGATACCTTCGGGGTCTCCCGTACCACCGTTCGAGAGGCCATTCGCACACTGGAATCCATGAAACTCCTCCAGAGTCGCCAGGGGAACGGCACCTATGTTGTTGCTTCGAGCGAAGAGGCTTTGATCCAGCCGTTGGCGGCGGCCCTGTTCAGTGAGAAAGATGACATTCGCGATATCTTCTACATCCGGAAAATCATCGAACCCCATGTCTCCGAGCTGGCGGCAGAAAACGCAT
>CAIUXU010000181.1 GCA_903903205.1 uncultured Syntrophobacterales bacterium | reverse complement strand
GCTCACACCGGAATCGAACCAGACGTCAAGGATGTTCGTCTCCTTCTTGAAGGTCTCCCCGCCGCATTTCGGACAGCGGGTCCCCGCCGGCATCAACTCTTTCGGCTCGCGCTCGAACCAGACGTCGGCGCCATGTTCCCGGACGAGCCCCACAACGGTTTCGAGGATCTGCTGCGTCATGAGCTCGCTCCCGCAGGCCTTGCAGTAGAACATCGTGATCGGGACGCCCCAGAGCCTCTGGCGCGAAATGCACCAGTCCGGCCGGTTTTCGATCATACCGTAGATCCGGTCGCGCCCCCAGGCGGGAATCCAGGTCACGGCGTCGATGGCCTTAAGCGTCTTCTTCCGGAGATCGTTTCTCTCCATCGAGATGAACCACTGTTCCGTCGAGCGGAAGATGATCGGCCGCTTGCAGCGCCAGCAGTGGGGATAGGTATGCTGGAGCTCCATCTGCCCGAGGAGGGCGCCCTCCTCCTTAAGGCGAGCAATCACCGCGTCGTTGGCGTCAAAGACGAACTGCCCCGCGAAATCCTTGACGTCGCGGGTGAATTTTCCGTCGTCGTCCACGGGGGCGTAATTTTCCAGACCATACTTCATCCCGATCTCGTAGTCCTCCTGGCCGTGCCCCGGGGCGATGTGGACAGAGCCGGTCCCGGCGTCAAGGGTGACGAAGGGGGCGATGATCAGGAGGCTCTCCCGGTCGATCAGCGGATGGCGACACTTCAAACCCTCCACGACGGATCCGGCAAATTCTTCAAGGATCGTAAATGGTTCACCTGCGAAGCCGAAGGCGTCCATGCAGCGGTCCACAAGCTCCCGGGCGACGATCAGAACCTCGCCTTTCACCTTCACCGCCGCATAGATAAAATCCTGATGGAGGGCAATGGCCAGGTTCGCGGGGATCGTCCAGGGGGTTGTCGTCCAGATGACGAAAGAGACCTTCTCGCCGGCAAGCTTCGGGATACGTTCGGAAATATCGGAAATACAGGCAAATTTCACATAGATCGAAGGCGTCGTGTGGTCGTGGTATTCGACCTCCGCTTCCGCAAGCGCCGTCTTGCACGAGGCGCACCAGTAAACGGGCTTCTTTCCCTTGTAAACACTGCCGTTCAGGTAGAGTTTCCCTAACTCCGCAATCGTCGTCGCTTCGTAGTCGTAGGTCATCGTGAGGTAGGGATTGTCCCACTCGCCGAAAACGCCAAGCCGTTTGAACTGCTCCCGCTGGATTCCCACATACCGGTCGGCATAAACCCGGCAGAAACGGCGCTTGTCGGCCTGAGACATCGCCGCCTTCTTGTCGCCCAGTTCCTTGTCCACCTGGTGCTCGATGGGCAGACCGTGACAATCCCATCCCGGGACGTAAACGCTGTCGCGGCCCGACATGTTCTTCGCCTTGATGAGGATGTCCTTGATGATCTTGTTGAGCGCGGTGCCCAGGTGGATATTCCCGTTGGCATAGGGGGACCGTCATGGAGGATGTAGGGTTTACGCCCTTTTGCATCCTCGCGGATCAGTTCGTAAATACGCATCTCATCCCAGCAGGCGAGCATCTCCGGCTCCCGCTTCGCCAAGTTGGCCTTCATCGGGAAATCAGTTTTCGGCAGATTCAATGTATCCTTGTAATCCATGAAACAACACTCCTTAAGATAGACTCTCTTTCAAATGGCGCGGATACCTATCACAGATCCCGGCCGCATTCAAGCCGAAAAATATTCGACCTGCTGCGCATAACCTGCAAATGAATCCGAATTGCCCGGCCATTTGGATCACCCCCGCTCTCCGGTGGAATCCTCTGGTTTTTCTCGCCTCATTGCAGCCATCTTGCAACGAGTTCTCCCCAATCTCACCTGGTAATCCGCCGATTATAATCCATCCAAGTCCCATGTAATGAACAGCCTGAATGAATATGTCTCCGAAATTTACAAGCCTCGTTATTCCTGGAGTAATTCCAAATGTTACTTGAACCTCAGACAATAACCGGAATATTTTTATCATTTTTATAAGAGGCAGAATACGAATTAGGATGGTCAAATATAAAAGTGGACCAGCTTGGATGTGATGAAGAAATAGAAGATG
>CAIUXU010000180.1 GCA_903903205.1 uncultured Syntrophobacterales bacterium | reverse complement strand
TCCTCTCTGCATCCCGCTTTCTCCAGACGCCAACCACCGTCGCCTTCCTGGGACCGGAGGCCTCCTTCAGTCACCAGGCCGCCCTCGCCCACTTCGGCGAGGGGATTGCCGCCATACCCACGGCGACGATCCCGGAAGTGTTTGACGAGGTAGAGCGGGGGAAACAGCGGTGGGGGATCGTTCCCGTCGAAAACTCCGCCGAGGGTTCTGTCAAGTCCACGCTGGACAAGCTGATCTCGACGCCGCTGACCATCCGGGCCGAGGTGTACCTTCGGGTCCGCCATTGCCTCCTCTCCGGCGGCAGCGACATGGATGCGCTCCGGAAGATCTACTCCCATCCCCAGGCGCTCGCACAGTGCCAGATGTGGCTCCGAACCCATCTGCCCGGCATCCCTCTCGTCGAGGTGGAAAGCACGGCGGGAGCGGCCCGTCGGGTGCGGGCGGACAAGCAGGGGGCGGCAGTCGCGAGCATTCTTGCGGCCGAGGTGTACGGCCTCAACCTCCTTGCCGAGGGAATCGAGGACAATCCCGCTAACACAACCCGGTTTCTCGTCATCGGACCGAAGCCGGGGAAAGCGGGCGGAGGGATCACCGGGCATGACAAGACCTCCATCCTCTTCGGGACGCCCCATGTTCCGGGCGCCCTCCAGCGGGCGCTTGCCCCCTTTGCCGAGGCAGGGCTCAACCTGATGCGGATAGAGTCCTTCCCGATGCGGGACCGGATGTGGGAATATCTCTTCTTTGCCGATTTCGCCGGTCACATCGAAGAGGAAAAGACGCGGCAATGTCTGCATGAACTGGAAAGCCAAACCGCCTTCCTGAAGATCCTGGGCTCCTACCCCCGGGGAATGGAAGAAAATCCCCTCTCGGGGGGAACCATTGCGGAGCAGCCTCTGGAAAGCAAAAGCGAAAAGGATCGAAGCGGATGAGAACAAACCATATCCCCGATAAGGGAATTCGGGGATGACATTGGGAAAGGATCGAAGCGGATGATAGCGATCAGGCCGCTCGGGGAACTGGACGCTGCCGTCCGTGTGCCGGGCTCGAAGAGTTACACGCAGCGGGCGATGGTGATCGCTGCCCTGGCGGAGGGAGAATCGCTGCTGCGGGACGCCCTGCTCTCTGAGGATACGCAGGGCCTCGCCGGGGCGCTTTGCCTCCTTGGGGCGGATGTGCGGGTAACCGATGCGGAGATGGTCATCCACGGCGCCGGCGGCAGGATGGCCTGCCCGCCGCACGAGATTCACCTGGGAAACAACGGCACGGCAATCCGGCTGCTGGCAGGGATCGCCTCTCTCGGCGCGGGCCCGTTCGTCCTGACGGGGGACCGGCGTCTGTGCGAAAGGCCGATGAAACCCCTTCTGGACGCCCTTGCGGAACTCGGGGTCGCGATCCATACAGACGGGGAGCGGGGCTACCCCCCGGTCACGATCCGGGGAGGCCATCTCCGGGGCGGAAAAGTGACGCTCCGGGACATCGGCAGCAGCCAGTATGTCTCCTCGCTTCTGATCGCCGCCCCGTTCGCCGCTGCGGAGACCACCATTCTGCTGGAGGGCCGCATCCCATCCCTTCCCTACATCGCGCTCACCGTCGAAACCATGGCGGCCTTCGGCGTAGAGGTTCGCACGGAAGGCGCCGGCCGTTACGTAATTCCCTGCGGACAACGGTATGCGGCGCGTGAATACCGAATCGAGGGGGACGCATCGAGCGCCTCCTATTTCTTTCTTGCCGCGGCTTTGCGGAAGGGCCGGGTCCGGGTGGAGAATGTCGATCCGCGTACCCGTCAGGGGGATATCGGTTTCCTCGCGATCCTGGAACAGCTCGGCAGCACGGTTCTCCGGGGGGAGCGCCATATTGAGGTTCGGGGAGGCGAATTGCCCACGGGGGAGATGGATTTCGATCTCGGGGCGATGCCGGATATCGTGCCGACGTTTGCGGTTCTCTGTGCACTGCGGCCGGGAAGGAGCGTCATCCGAAACGTCGCCCACCTCCGCCTGAAGGAGAGCGATCGCCTGAGCGCGCTGGCCATGGAGTTGCGCAAGACCGGGATAGAGGTGGAAGAACTCGCGGACGGCCTGGTCATCCACGGCGGACGCCCTCATGGCGCAAGGATCGAAACCTACAACGACCACCGGATTGCGATGGGTTTTTCCATCCTGGGCCTGGTTGTGCCGGGCATGGAGATCGAGGGAGAGGGCTGCGTCGGTAAATCCTTTCCCGGCTTCTGGAAAACACTGGAAGGGCTTTATGGATAAGAGGCGCCGGTCATGAATATCATCCTCATGGGGTATCGCTGTTCCGGAAAGACATCCACCGGCAGAGAGCTGGCGGAGCGCCTCGGATTTTCCTTTTACGATACGGATGCGATGGTTGAGCGGCAATCGGGCCTCACGATCCCGAAAATCGTCGCCGAACAGGGGTGGGACGCCTTTCGCCAGAAAGAAAGGGCGGTGATCCGGGAACTCTCAGGCATGGATCACGGTGTCTTCGCCCTGGGGGGAGGCGCGGTCCTCGACTCCCGAAACGTCGATAACTTGGAGGAAAACGGGGTCTTTGTCTGGCTGATCGCCACCGCAGCGACAATCGCCGCAAGGATGGAGAAAGATGAAGCGAACGGAAACGAACGACCTTCCTTGACAAAGGCGTCCAGCATCGCTGAAATTGAAGAGGTGCTGGCGGAGCGGGAACCGCTTTACCGCAGCCTCGCAGACCTTGC
>CAIUXU010000179.1 GCA_903903205.1 uncultured Syntrophobacterales bacterium | reverse complement strand
TGCGGTCAGGCGCAGGGAGCCGGAAAGGATAATCGTTCCGATCACGATGAGCCCCAGCGCGACCTCATAACTGATCATCTGCGCCGCCGCCCGGAGCGCCCCGAGGATGGCGTATTTGTTGCCTGATGACCAGCCGCCAAGGACGATTCCGTACTCCCCCAGGGTTCCCATCGCAAAGATATAAAGGATCCCGATGTCCACATCCGCGATGACCAGCTTGATCTCCCGCCCGAAGAGGGTAACGCTGTCTCCAAAAGGAATCACCGCAAACATCGAAAGGGCTGCGACAAAGGAGATCATCGGGGCGATCACATAAACGGGCTTGTCGGCGTTGGTCGGAATGATGTCTTCCTTGACGAAGGATTTGATTCCGTCCGCAATGGGCTGAAGCAGTCCCCAGGTTCCCACCCGGTTTGGACCCAGCCGGACCTGGAGGTAGCCCAGGAATTTCCTCTCCACGAGGGTGAGGTAGGCCACAAAGAGCATCAGGATCGAAACGACGACCAGATTTTTCAGGACCACTTCCAGGATAAAATAGTACAGTTCCATATCAAAACCTTAAAAGTTAAACTTTCCGAACGGATACCGTGATCACTTTGGACGGTTTCATCGAAAGTGAAAGCATCTCGCAACGTAAGGAACGAGGACTCTGTGCTTGGCAATTTATCGTGTCCCCGAGGAGACACTCCAGAACGCCCGTTTTTATTCCCGCTTTGATCGTAACCGGTCTGGTCACGGCGCCGTCAACGCTTTTGATGCAGACACTCTCCCCTGCTGCGATATGGAGAAGCGCGGCATCTTCGGGTGACATGAACAGCATATCCCTTGAAGAAGAAGTGCTGAGTGCTGAGGAGTGAGGACTCATGAAAATGTCCCGGAGAATCAGATGGTATTGGCCGGCTTCTCTCTGCGCAGATATGCCGGGTGTGGGACATGATGCTGCAAACCTTGCCTTGCTGATTCCCGGCGCCGCTGCCGTGTTGTCTGCTCCGTTAAGAATGCCCAGTTGATTGATTTCATGGTTGATCTCTGCCGGGTTGCTGTATCGTTTCCCTCCCAGACGGCCGAGCAGTTCATTCAGAAATTCATATCCTGCTGCTGTTCCGGGGCAGGCTTTCTTAACGGTCCTGACGCTGCCGTTACCGGAGATGAAGGCGCCTTCCTTCTCGGCAAAGCCGGCGGAGGGCAAGACCAGATGCGCAAAATCCATGACGGCCATCGGCAGAAGATCGCAAACCGCGACGAACTCCTTCTTGCCGAGCGCGTTTTTAACCATCTCGCCATTCAGGTAATGGAACGGGTCCTCTTCATAGATGAAAAGCCCGGAGATGTCGGAATCGCAGAGAAGTTCATCCGGCAACATCATATCCTTCACGATGGAAACTGCGCCCACGGCATTGGCCTGGAGGGCGGCCGGCATGACCAGCCCCCGCTTGTGCAGACCTTTCAGCAGGCAGAAATTTAGAAGCGCCGCAAGGCTCTCCTGGCTGTTCGTGATGCCGGAGGCAAAGATAACCCCCGTATTCTCTTCATCCCGGATCAGACGATAGGCTTTGTCCAGCATCCCCGCTTCGGCGCTCTCCGAGATCAGCGGACTCTCTTCGGGGGCTGCCGCAAGGGTCTGCCGCAATTCAGCAAAACCATCAAATGTTTCCGCCTCTTTGTCGTACTTGTCGTCCAAGAGCAACCTTCGGGAGAGGGTGTTGAAAATCTCGGCATCCTGCCCGGGCTTAATTTTCAAATGGGCGTCGGCGATACCGGCGAGCGAGCAGGGTAGGGGGTCAACGACGATGACCCTGGCGCCGTTTAATCGGACCGCCTCCCTGACTTTGTTGGCCAGCAGGTGATTGTTGGCCAGCAGATCGGCGCCGGCGACGATGATCGTTTTACAGGTGCGGATGCTTTCGTAGTGGTAACCGGGGCTAATCCCCATCTGCCGGAAGGCGGTGGCCACTTTTCCCGTATGGTAGGAGGCGGAGGAGGCGACGCGGCCCTTCTTGAAGAGCGCGGCAATCCGGGAGATCAGGAAGATCTCTTCGTTGGTTGCCCGCGGTGAAACAATAAAGCCGATCCCCTTTCCCTCGGCGGAGAGACGCTGGAGGTTATCCACCGTCATCTTCAGGGCCTCTTCGCGTTCGACGCTCTTTTTCTCGCCGTTAATTCGCTGAAAGGGCTCGGTCAATCTCGCTTCGTGGTTTGCAGAATCATATCCGAAACGCCCGCGGACGCACAGGGAGGCGTTGTTGGGCGGAAGGTTCGTCTCGCTTGTGACCTTGGTGATGATTTTCCCGTCCATGATGTTCAGCGTCAGCCGGCATCCGAAACCGCAATGGGGGCAGGTGGTATCGGTTCTTTCAATCTGCCAGATCCTCCCCTTGACCGGGCTCAGGGTTTCCGTGAGGGCGCCGACCGGACAGAGGGAGAGACACTCGCCGCAGGAGATGCAGTCGCCGTTTTCCGTCGGGGCGATTCGGGCCTCAAAGCCGCGGCCTTTGATATCAATGGCCGCCCTTCCCGATACCTCCCGGCAGCCCTGAACGCACCTTCCGCAGAGGACACAGCGGGTTTCCCAGTAACGGATCAGCGGTGTGGCGTACTCCTCTTTTCGGTCCTTTCGAAGGGCCTCGTACTTGGCTTTTTCAATGCCGTGTTCATAGACGAGATCCTGAAGCTTGCACTCGCCCCCCTTGTCGCACTGAGGGCAGTCCAGCGGATGCGCGGTGAGTATGAGGTTCAGAAATTCCCGTCTCATCTTCAGGAGCCGGTCCGATCGGGTGGTCACGGAAATGCCCTCCACCGCCGGTGTGGTGCAGGAGGTCATCGGCTGTTCGTAGCCTTCCACCTCCACGATGCAGAGGCGGCAGGAAGCGATGGGGGAGAGCTGTTCATGGTAGCAAAGGGTCGGGATGACGATGCCTCCCTCCCGGGCAGCTTCGAGGATGGTCTTCCCCTCCTGGGTGACAATCTCTTTTCCGTCGATGGTTAACCGAATCATGTCCATTCCTTACCGTTCATCCCAGCGCAATCATGCCGATTCTGTAGCAGCGGAGGCAACGTGCAGCCTCGCCGAGCGCCTCCGGGGTTGTGTAGCCCGTTTCGACTTCCTCGAAAGTATACTTCCGCTCTTCGGGGGCTAGCATGGGCAGGTGCGCCCGCTTGAGGCCGCCGATGACGCCGAGCTGCTCTTTTTTGTTATAGACCCCGAGGGTGGCAAAAAGAATTCTGAATTTTTCATCGATCGAGGTTTCCACCTTCTTGCCGGTCAGGAAGAGGTCGATCTTTTCCGCCGCCCGCTTGCCGTTGCCCGTTGCCCTGACCAGCACATCGGGGCCGGTAACGCAGTCTCCGGAGGCGAATACCCCCGGCTGCGAGGTTGCAAAGGTCTCTCCATCGGAATCAACGGTTTTCCATTTCGACAGCTTGATGCCGTCTGCCTCTTCCAGGAAAGAATAATCCACCTTCTGACCGATCGCCGGGATCAGGATGTCTGTTTCAATGACAAATTCGGAACCGGGAACGGGAACGGGCCTTCTCCTGCCGCTTTGATCCGGTTCGCCGAGCTCCATGCGGATACATTCAACACCGACGACCTTTCCGTCTTTCTCAATGATTCTTGTTGGATTGCAGAGGTAGTGGAAGTTGACCTTCTCCTCCTCGGCGTCGGTGATCTCTACCGGGTCGGCAGGCATCTCCGCCTTTGACCTTCGGTAAACGAGGTTCACATCCGGTTTCCCGATGCGGAAGGAGGAGCGCACGCAGTCGATCGCCACGTTGCCGCCGCCGACGACCACCACTTTTTTCCCTTCCGGATAGGGATCTTTTCCCAAGTTGATGTCCAGAAGATATTGGACGCCTGAGATGAAGCCGCGGTAGTTCTTCTCTTCACCCTCCACCCCCATGGGTGAGCTGCCCTGGGCGCCCACACCGATGAAAACGGCGTCATGATCCTTCCGGATATCATCGAATTTTATATCTTTTCCGATATCGATTCCATAGCGGATCTCCACACCGGCCTCCCTCACGATCTCCACCTCGCTGCGGAGAATCACCCGCGGCAGTCGGTAATCGGGGATGCCCACGGCGGCCATTCCGCCGGGCTCGGGAAGCTTCTCGAATATGGTTACCCGATAACCCATCAGGGCCAGGTAGTAGGCGCAGGACAATCCCGCCGGACCGGCGCCGATGACTGCTACTTTCTTGCTATCACTTTTTTGATTGTTCCGGATCTCCGGATGTCGGTTCTTCTCGATTTCATAATCGGCGGCATACCGTTTCAACCATTTGATGGAAATGGCTTCATCGATATTTGCCCGGCGGCAGTTTGTTTCACAGGGACGGATACAGACCCTTCCCAACGTCCCGGCCATGCAAACGCTCTGCCGGATGGTCGCCAGCGATTCGGCAAACCGCTGTTCACTGATCTCTTCCACATAGCGGGGGATGTCGAGACTGCTGGGGCAGACACTGACGCAGGGGGCGGTGACGGAGTATCGGTAGCGGCCCTCCTTGGCCTTTTTCTGTTCCTTGATCGCTGCGGAAAAGGCCTGCGGGAAATGGAGAAGTGCGTGGAGGATGGGGTTCATCCCCGTCTGACCGATAGAACATTTGGAGCCGTCGCGAACGGAGAGGGCCAGTTCCCTGATTTTTTCCGGATACGGCTCTTTTCCCTCTCCGGCGGCGATCTCTTTCAGCCAATCGGCGACAAGCCTTGTTCCGACGCGGCAGGGGAAACACTTGCCACAGGATTCCTGTTGCACCGCCTCGGCATATTTTGCGCACATGTCAACGATATCGACGTCGTCATCGCGGAGCACAAGGCCATCCCATCCCATGAGGGCTTTGATCCGCTCTCCGGAACCGAACTCGGCGGCCAGCTTCACTTTTGCGGGAGGCTTGTCACCCGTCGACGCGGCCTCTCTGCCGTCAAATTGTTCGTTCTGCCAGGAACTGAAAATAATGTCTGCCATAAATTAACCTATCGGTCGATCTCCCCCAACACAATGTCGATGCTGCCGATTGCGGCGACGACATCGGCGACCATCTGCCCTACGATCATCTTGGGCAGTGCAGCCAAATTGATGAAGGAGGGTGGTCTGATCCTCATCCGGAAGGGTTTGTTGGTCCCATCGCTGATGAGATAAAAACCAAGCTCCCCTTTCGACGATTCGATGGAGGCGTAAACCTCTCCGCACGGCGGCCGAAACCCCTCTTCCATGATCTTGAAATGGCGGATCAACGCCGCAATGTCGCGTCCTACCGATTCTTTGGATGGCGGTACAACCAGCGGTGCGTCCACAGCGGCGAACGGCCCGTTGGGCAGCTTTTCCGCCGCCTGCTGCACGATGCGGTTCGACTGGCGCATCTCTTTGAGTCTCACAAGATACCGGTCATAGACGTCCCCGTGGATGCCCAGCGGGATTTCAAAGTCAAAATCTTCGTAACTCGAGTAAGGATAGGCTTTTCGAACGTCGTAACTGATCCCGGAAGCCCTCAGCACAGGCCCCGTGATGCCGTACTGAATGCACTCTTCCGCGGACATCGATGCGATATTCGTTGTTCTTTTCTTCCAGATGATGTTTTCCGTCAGCAGTGTTTCGTAATCATCCACCCGTTTGGGAAAATCATCCACAAACGCCTTCACGCGGGGCAGAAAGGTGTCGGGAATATCGCTTGCCAGACCGCCTATTCGGATGAAGCTCGGCGTCAGCCTTGCGCCGGTCGCCAATTCCAGGATCTCGGTGATGGTTTCCCTTTCCCGGAAGGCGTAGAAGAGCAGCGTCATCGCTCCAAGGTCGAGGGCATGCGTCGCCACCCAGAGAAGGTGGGCGGAGATTCGCTGGAGCTCGGCCATCAGAACCCGCAAATACTGGGCCCTTTTCGGTATTTTGATATCAAGCAGTTTTTCGACGGCAAGGCAGTAAGCAAGATTGTTGGAGAGGGCGCTGGTATAGTCAAGGCGGTCCGTCAGCGTGAGGGCCTGGGGGTAAGTCATGGATTCAGATAATTTTTCGATACCCCGGTGCAGATAACCGATGTGTGGCTCAGCCTTGACAATGATCTCCCCGTCAAGTTCCAAAAGCAGCCTCAGCACGCCGTGTGTTGCGGGATGCTGTGGCCCCATATTGATCGTCATGTAACGGGATTCTGTCATCGATGCGATGCCCTCAAAAACATTATTGTTCTTCCTCTAGGCAAACCTGAACCGGTTTGTCAAAATCCCGCCCCTTGACAGGAAAATCCTTTCTCAAGGGGTGGCCGACAAAATCATCGGTCAGAAGAATACGTATTAAATTTGGATGTTTATTAAATATTATGCCGAGCATGTCGAACACTTCGCGCTCCATCCAGTTCGCCGCCAACCAGATATCACTGACCGTATCCAGCGAAGCGCCTTCCGCAACCGTCGTTTTGATCCGAAGTTTGTTGTTGAACTTCGTGCTGTGCAGCATATAAGCGATCATGAACCGGGGAGTGCAGTCATTGAAGTCCACGCCGGCAAGGTCCAGAAGAAGATCGTAACAAAGTTTTTCACTTTCCTTCAGGAAAGCCATGATCTCCCGGATCTTGCCCGCATCGACGGTGACGCTGGTTTCCCCTCTGAAATCTTCGATTTTCTGCACCGCATCCGGGAAGGTTTCCTTCAGCAGATTGCCGGCCATACAGCTATCCATTGTTCCCCCATGGCAAACTTACAAGGTTTCTCTGTCCCGCCGGCTCTACAGCAATCTTCTCCTGAAGGGTGATGATCCCTTTCAGAAGACCTTCGGGCCGGGGTGGGCAACCGGGCACGTAAACATCCACGGGGATGATCTGGTCGACGCCCTGGACAACATTGTAGGTCTGGAAAATCCCGCCACTGCATGCGCAGGCTCCGTAGGCGATGACCCATTTCGGTTCGGGCATCTGCTCATAGATGCGTTTCAGCATGGGAGCCATTTTTCTGGTAACCGTTCCGGCGACAATCATCAGGTCTGCCTGGCGGGGAGAGGGCCGAAACACCTCGGCGCCGAAGCGGGCAATGTCATAGGTTGACGAGCTGGCGACCATCATCTCCAGGGCGCAGCAGGCAAGGCCGAAAGTTACGGGCCATACAGAATTTTTTCTTGCCCAGTTGATCACTTCCTGCAAAGAGGCGGCTGCCGTAGCTTCTACTCCCATTCCAGTGCCCCTTTCTTCCAGACATAGAGATAACCGACAAACAAAATGGCGACGAAAATAAGCATCTCCGCGAAACCGTACATCTTCAGCCCCCCCGTCACCAGCGCCCACGGGTAGAGAAACATGATTTCGATATCGAAGATCAGGAAAAGCATGGCGATGATGTAATAGCGGATATTCATCTTCATCCGGGTGGGGCCGATGGTCTGCATCCCGCATTCATAGGTTGAAAGTTTGGCTTTTCGGGAAATTCTGTGGCCCAGAAGGTGTGAAGCGCCGACGATGAGAACGGCGATCAGGATGGCAAAACAGAGCAAGACAAGGATGGGGATGTACTCAACCATGCTTTAAAACCTCGAGAAAAAAATCAATACAAAAAAACACCGCCGAAAGACGAGCCTCGCTACACCGAATATGACGCTGCTGTCAAGAAAAAAATGATGCGATTTATCTTCTCTTGACACACAAAAGCTGCGCCGGTATATTGCGCCGCGGAAAAAAACTATATTAAGCAATAAAGGAGCATTTATAGCCATGTTTCAGCAGTTTCCATTTAAAACGCCGTTGATCCATTTCGGCCAAGGCGCCGTTTCCATGCTCGGCAAAGAAGCCAGGAAGCTGGAAGGGCAACGGATTTTATTGATCACCGGGCCATCGATCCGGAAGGCGGGTATTCTGGATAAGGCACTGGCCTCCCTGAAAGAATCTTCCCTGGATGTCGAAGTGAATGTGCAGGGAAGGGACACGCCCGAACCGGGCACCCACATCGTGGAGGAAACCGCCCGGATGGCAAGGGAAGGCCATTTTGATGTTATCGTCGGTCTGGGGGGCGGAAGCATTCTGGATGTTGCGAAGATGGCATCGGCCCTGATGATCAATCCGGGAAAGGTCCGCGATTATTTCGGACGGGAAAAAGTCACCCGGAGGGGCAAACCCACCATCATGGTGCCTACCACCTCGGGAACCGG
>CAIUXU010000178.1 GCA_903903205.1 uncultured Syntrophobacterales bacterium | reverse complement strand
GAACGGGTTTTTCAAACAGGTGATCGACAAGAACGGCGCCCAGACGGCGGAGTATCCGGAAAACGATTTTTCCCGGCTGCCGTTGGAAATCGTGCAGAACGACCGGGGGGAAGCCGTACAAATCTCTCTGGACCTGCCAGGCAGGACGCTTTTTGCCAACATCTGGGAGGTCCATGTGGGACGCATCTCTCTCTACCTGCTGGACACCGACGTGACACGGAACACCCCCCAGGACCGCAAGATCACGGAACGCCTTTACTGCGCCGAACCGCGCACACGGATCGAACAGGAGATTCTGCTCGGGATGGGCGGCGTCCGTCTCCTCAAGCGGCTGGGAATCCGCCCTCTCGTCTATCACATCAACGAAGGGCATTCTGCCTTTCTGCTGTTTGAGCGGATCGGATCGCTGATGACGGAGGAGGGGCTATCCTTCGACGAGGCAAGCGAGCTCGTGCGCGGAAGCACCGTATTTACGACCCACACGCCGGTGGAGGCGGGAAACGAAAGGTTTAGCCCGGAGCTGATTGAACACTACTTCGCAAACTTTGTGAAATGGACGGGGATCTCCTGGTCCCAGTTCTGGGAACTGGGGCGAAGGGAGGGCGGCGAGGGGAAACCCTTCTTCATGACGATCCTGGCCCTGAAGATGGCCCACAAAAGCAACGCGGTGAGCCGCCTGCACGGGCAGGTCTCCCGGCGGATGTGGCGGGATGTCTGGAAAGGCTTCGACGAAACGGATATCCCGATAACCCATGTCACAAACGGCGTCCACACCCTCTCCTACATCGCCCCGAGGATGAAGTCTGTCCTGGACACCTTCCTCGGCATGGACTGGGACAGACACATTACCGATTCCGAACGGTGGGCGCGCGTCCAGGACATCCCCGACACCGTCCTTTGGCGAACACGTTACGAACTCCGGCAGAAATTGATCGACTTCCTCCGGGACGACCTCTCCCGAAACTGGATGAAGTATGGCTATTCGAAAACCTGGCAGGAAGAGCTCTACGCGAAGATCAACCCGGCGGCCCTGACAATCGGTTTTGCCCGGCGATTTGCCCCCTACAAGCGGGCGGACATGATCCTCTCCGACCTCGACCGCCTCGACCGGATCCTGAACCACCCCAGCCGTCCCGTCCATATCATCTTTGCCGGCAAGGCCCACCCGAACGACGAAATGGGGAAGGAGATGATCAAAAAGGTCATCGGCATCTGCAAAGACAAGCGGTTCCGGGGGAAAATCTTTTTCGTCGAGGGGTACGACATCCGGATTGCCCGCCACCTCGTCCAGGGGGTCGATGTCTGGCTGAACACCCCCCGTCGGCCTCTGGAGGCGAGTGGTACCAGTGGTGAAAAGGTGGTCGCCAACGGCGTTCTCAACCTCAGCATCTCCGACGGGTGGTGGGTCGAAGGGTATGATGGCACGAACGGCTGGACCATTGGTCCCGTCGTCAAGGGCTACCCCGAAGAGACCGCAAACACCGAGGAGGAGGACAGCCAGTCGCTCTACTCTCTCCTTGAAAACAGTGTTATTCCAATGTTTTATGACCGTGAGATGTCTGGGCTTCCCGAGAAGTGGATTGCGATGATCAAGCGGTCGATGCAGACCCTGGTTCCAAAGTTCAACACAGACCGGATGCTGATCGATTACTACCGAGACCTCTACCTCCCCACAGCAAAGCGGGAGCACGAACTCTATGCAAACGGCTACCGAATGGCCCGGGAGCTGGCCGACTGGAAGCTGAAGCTCCCCATGCGCTTCTCCTCGCTGCGGCTTATCGAGGTCCGAATCGAGGGGATCATGGGCGACACGATTCTTGTCGAGCGGCCGCTGAATGTCTCCGTCCGGATCGATCCGGGAAAGCTGGAACCGGAAGAGCTCCTTGTGGAGCTGGTCATCGGGCAGAAGGACGGTCCTTCGACAGGCTCAGGATGCTTCGCCGAACCACCAGAGTGCGTCCCCCTCCGGGGACATGATGCGGCATCGTGTCCCCGGAAGGATGCAGACGGGACACTCACATTCTCCGTCTCCTACACGGTCCGAAAAAACGGCGCCTACGCCTACGGAATTCGGGTTCTCCCCTACCACCCCCACATCGCCGCCAAGCAGGAGACGGGCCTGGTGTACTGGGGGTAAAACCATGATATGATAAGATTAGTTTATACTTTTCTTATTCATGGCTTTCTGCCTCTGATGATACAACGCTATAATGAAAAGGGCGGCGCATGCCGCCCTTTTCATTTTTTACGATGATTTTTAGAGGTCATCCGAGCAAGTAGCCGATGTGCCAAAAGGGCTCGTCCAAAAAGGCGGAGCGGTTGCGGCCGACGCATCAGTACTCGATGTGGACAATGTGAATATTTCATAAGCGCTGCCTTCCGTGCCGGCGACGATTACCCGCACGTCCAAGCGAACAATAACCCAGGACCCATACTTTTTATCATAGACTACGCTCAATGTCCCTGTTCCGTTGGCGCCTGTTGTCACCGAAGAAGTCACAGAGGCGACGCCTCTCGGATCGAGTTTACCATTGGAATTCCCATCTTCCCCGACATCGAGAATACCGTTCAGCAGATAGGATGGATGTGTGGCGTCATTATAATAGAACAGGTCTTCATTGGAGCAAGAAAACCCACCAGGCGCTGTTGGCCATGGATAACCTGCTGGAAGATGCCGTGAAGCCAACAGGCTGAGATTCGTCTGACCCCAATGTGCCGGTGACGCCGCCACCCAACTATAGTTACCCTTCATATAAACGACGGGGGTGACGCTGGCTGTCACTGCTGCACCGTTAACCGGATTTCCCGCGGCGTCGGTAATCAGGATGCCAAAATCTTGCTGGTAAAAAGTTGGCAGTACATCTGCTAGCGCATTCCGCGCACCGAGTGTAATGAATAGAGGTTTTTGCGCTACAGTCAAGGCTGTAGATGCCGTCACGGCTGTAGCTGCTACAGCGGCGTTGATTACAACGCCATTGGTACCACTGGGCGTCGCACCGGAAAAATAAGTCGTCGTCGCCGTTCCGAAACTGTCCGTTGTGGCCGAGACGGGCGAGAGATAACCGACACTCGGATCGGTAGCCAGTGTAAAGTTGACGGTCTTGTTTTTAACCAGGTTGTCCTCTGCATCCCTGACTACAGCGACAATGGCGCTCTTCTGGGTTGTCGAACCGCTGACGTTCGTGCCGATAACCGACGGATCGGCCTGCAGTGTCATTTTTGCCGGACTTGTCGCAACAAATTCAACAGTCACCTGGGCGGAAGGACCGCCGGTCACGAAAGCCGTCAGTATAGCCGTTCCCGGGTTATTCGACGACACCGTGACACCTTTGGCTTTTCCAGTAGTGACGGCCCCGGTAACCGCCGAAGAGGCGTTCAGGGAACCACGGGATGTGGCAAAGTAAACGGTCACCCCGTTTATGGGCGCTCCTAAAGCAGTGGTGTATGAAATTTCTATTGGTTCATTGGTATTTATCGCAATATTGTCTTTACCCGGCGCCAGCGGCAACGTAAACGTGAAACTGACATTGGCTGTAACGCTAACGGAGAATGTTCCGGTTGTACCCATCGCAACCGAGGCAGCCGTGATCGTATCCGTTCTCGCAAGCGCATCCGTAGCTTTCAGTGTTACTGTTCCTTGACCATTGGTGTCAGTCGTTATCGTTATTATCGTTGTTGGCGCCTGGTTGTTGACCGTATTGTACAGGCTGGAAACATCGATCTGCTTATTGGTGATTCCATTACCTGCCGAATCTTTCAAAGATATCGTCAAGGTAGTTGAATCATTCAAAACCATGGAACTTTGCCCGCTGACCGTTATCGTTGTTCCTACGACATTAACGATGTTGGTCGCGCTGATGGTACCCGTTGCTGCCGTAAGCGTGATCGGCCGGTTGCTCTTATCAGCGCCAATCCCCAACGTGGCGGTGGCTGCGCCGCTGGCGTTGGTTGTCGCACTGGTGACAGTGACAAGGCCTGACGTCGCCGAAAACGCTACTGCCTGATTGGCCATGGCCCTGTTGCTGCTGTCTTTAACGAGCGCCGTCAGTGTGACTGTTGAAGCGCCATCCGAGTTGAGCTGCGGATTGCTGACCAACAGGTCTATGTACGTTGGTGTGGGCGGCGCCAGGGTCGTCGCGCACAACGAGACGCTGCTTTGCGCAGATTCTTTCACAGGAGATGAGGCATCGTTCGCGGAAACGCGGTAGCAGTACTGGGTACTCGCCGACAGCGCACTGTCGGCATAAGTCAACGTCGCTGCCGACGGTATCGTCTGAACTGCAACCCCATTCCTGTAAATCGTGTAACCCGCCACCCCAGTCCCTGCGCCCACATTCATCCACCCTATCGTAATCTGAGTCGATGTATCAGCGCTTGCCGAACTCATCGTAGGAACCGTCAAGGCTGTGTTGACCGTAACCTGGTTCAATGAACCGGAAGACTCGCTCCCGGTCGCATCTACCGCCGTAACTCTGTAAATGTTCTGACTATTCGCTACCGCACCCGTATCGGTATAGGTTGTCGCTGTTCCGGTAGAAACAGTGGCAATTTTCACACCATTTCTGTAAATATAATAACCAGTTGCTCCAATGGACGCAGACCAGTTCAGGATAACCTTCGCAGGCAGCTCAACAAAGGTGGTCAAAGTACCGGGATCAGCCGGAGGCACGCCATACGTTGTGGCACACAACTGGAGGGTCTGGGCAGATTCGTTATTCGCCGCATCATAGGCCGATACACTGTAGCAATAAGATGTATTGGCTGACAACCCAGTATCCGATACCGGGGACGTCGTCACTGATTTTAGATAGGTCCCGTTCACATAAATCTTGTAACCCGCGGCACCCCCCAGCGGGGCCGTCCACGACAAGTTGATCTGCGAAGACGTTGCCGCCGACACCGACAGGCCAGTTGGCGGTAGCGGTGCGGTCAATAATTGCG